>JBILLI010000547.1:0-5278 GCA_044376155.1 Polyangiales bacterium | reverse complement strand
CCTCGCCGACGCCGACCTCCGCGGCACCAACCTCTACGGCGCCAGCCTCTGGAAGGCCCGGGTGGTGGGCGCGCGCTTCGAGCAAGCGCTCCTCGGCGGGACGCTCCTCGCGGCCTCGGCGACGACCCTCGGCGCCCGCTGAGGTACCCCGGCGACGGATTCGCCAGCGTCTGACGGATCAGAAGTCCGGCTCGTGCGCTGTTCGGGGTGAAGCCGCGGCGCCTGGCCCACGGGGGATGCCCCCCGCCGGAGACGCGGGAGGAGGCCCTCGCGTCCCGCAACCACGCGCATGGCACCCCGTCGACGCTCAGTTCCAGCGCGCGGGGCGGAGGGACGCGAGCGTGCGGCGCACCCCCTCCGCGTCGGGCGCGTCGGGGCGGGCGTCGAGGTAGCGCGTGAGGTCGGCGCGCGCGGCCGCGTGGGCGCCGAGGGCGAGGGCGTGCTGCCCACGGTCGCGCACGAATTCGGGCGCGTCGGTGAGCTCCACGAGGCGGTCACAGAGCAGCAGCGCGCGGGCGTGGTCGCGACGGCGCTCCCAGGTGTTCTTGAGGTTCACCAGCATGCGCGCCGCGATGGCGCGGGCGCCCACCGGGGCGAGGTGCTCGGGCCGGAGCGTCGCGTCAGGACCTGCCACCTGACGCAGGAGCACTTGCAGCGCAGGGAGATCCATCACGTCCGCGCGGCGAAAGGGGTCGAGGTAGCGCCCCCGCGACCCGCCCAGCCGCACGAGGAAGTGCCCGGGAAACGAGACGCCCTCGACCGCGAGGCCCGCGCGACGGCCGACGGCGATGAGCACCACGGCCAGGGTGATGGGGATCCCCGTGCGCCGCGTCAGCACGGCGTGGAGGTCGCTGTTCAACGGATCCTGGTAGTCGGCCTCGTTGCCGCGAAAGCCCGCGCGGTCGTAGATCACCGCGGCGATCGCGGCGGCCTGGGCGTCGACGGGCGCGTCGGGCGTGGTCGCTGCGCGGAGCTCGGCCCCCAGCGCGTCGAGCGTTGTGATCGCGGTCGCGGGGTCGCGCGGAGATCGTCCCTCGTCGGCGATGGCGAGCGCGGCGAGCTCTACCCGCGGTTCAGGGTCGGCGTCGAAGAGGCGAGCAAGGGCGGAGCGCGAAGGGGGGGTGGTCATGCGATCGCCTCTCCTGCGCGATGCCTCCCGACGCTACCACCGCCTCGGGCGCCGGGGGGTCCCGTGTGCTTCGGCAAGACCACGCCAAAGCGCATTGGGGGCCAACGCGCTCGCGATGGAGGAGCGGGCCACGGCCGCCCTCTGCAAGGTCTCCGAGCGCGGCGAGTCGCCGACACGGCGGCTTGTAGAAGCACCCGCGCGCGCCTATGCCAGTGGCCATGTCCCTGCTGGTCCGATCGCTGGTTCGTCCCGAGGGTGAGGTCGAGGTCGCGCTGCACGAGGCGCCGGCTCCCACGCCGGGGCCCGAGGAGGTGGTCGTTCGCATCGACGCGGCGCCCATCAACCCGTCCGACCTCGGCGTGCTCTTCGCCCGCGCCGACCTCGACACGCTGCGCGCCACCGGCACCGCCGAGCGCCCCGCGCTGACGGCGACGATCCCCGCCGCGGCGATGGCGGGCCTCGGCGTGCGCGTCGGCAAGGCCCTGCCCGTGGGCAACGAGGGCGCCGGCGTGGTCGTCGCCGCGGGGGCCTCACCGACCGCGCAGGCGCTGCTCGGCAGGACCGTGGGCGTCTACGGCGGCGGGATGTACGCCCAGCACCGCTGCCTGCCCGCGAGCCTGTGCCTCCCCCTCCCGGAGGGCCTCCGCGCCGAGCAGGGCGCGTCCAACTTCGTCAACCCGATGACCGCGCTGGCCATGCTGGAGACGATGCGCCGCGAGGGCCACGCGGGCATCGTGCACACCGCCGCCGCGTCGAACCTCGGGCAGATGCTGGTGAAGCTCTGCGCGAAGGACGGCGTCGCCCTGGTCAACGTCGTTCGCCGCGAGGAGCAGGCGCGCGCGCTGCGCGAGCTCGGCGCCGAGCACGTCGTCGACTCGAGCGCCGCCTCCTTCGAGGAGGACCTCGTCGATGCGCTCGCCCGCACCCGTGCGACGCTCGCGTTCGACGCCATCGGCGGGGGCAGGCTCGCGGACGTGATCCTGCGGGCGATGGAGCGCGTCGCGACGAGGGACGCCGCGCGCTACAGCCCCTACGGCTCGACGACGCACAAGCAGCTCTACGTCTACGGCGGGCTCGACCGCGCGGCGACGACGCTCTCGCGCAACTACGGCATGTCCTGGGGCGTCGGCGGCTGGCTCGTGGGCAACACGCTCGCGAAGCTCGACGCGGCCGCGGTGGCCGGGCTGCGCACCCGCGTCGCCGACGAGCTCGCCACCACCTTCGCGAGCCGCTACACGAAGCGCATCACGCTGCGTGAGCTGCTCGACCCCGAGGTCCTGCGCGGCTACGCGAAGATGGCGACCGGCGAGAAGTACCTCGTGGTCCCGACGTAGCAGGTCGGTCGCGCACGAGCTCCGAGGGTGCTTCGGCCATCGCGGAGCGCCGCGTCAGCGGCCGTTGCCGAGCGCCGCGAGCGCCTCGACGCCCACCGGCGCCGTCGGCAGCCACGGGATCACGAAGACCCGCCGCGCGAGACCCGCGGCGATGCGCGCGAACTGCCGTCGTTCGCCCTCGAGCCGCGCGGTGAGGAGCGGGTCCTTCGTGCCGGAGGCGGCGAGGCTGCGGTTGACGATCCACGCGAAGGGCTCGACGTGCGCGCGGCGAAGGTCCTCCTGGAGCGCCGCGGCCTGGGAGACGGGCGTCGTCTCGGGCAGCGTCACCACCACCACGCGGGTGAGCGTCGGGTCCTGCAGGCGCATGAGCGGCGTGGTGATGCGCGACGGGTTCTGGTCCGACCCGAGGCTGCGCATCGTCTGCCGGTGGTAGGCGCCCGTCGCGTCCATCAGCAGCAGCGCGTGGCCGGTCGGGGCGGTGTCGAGCACCACGAAGGTGTCTCGGGCCTCGCGAATCACCCGAGAGAACGCGTGAAAGACCGCAACCTCTTCGGTGCACGGCGAGCGCAGGTCCTCCAGCAGCAGCGCGCGGCCCGGCGCGTCGAGGTCCTTGCCGCGCGTGGCCAGCATCTTGTCGATGTAGCGCTGCGTCTCGACGACGGGATCGATGCGGCTGACCTCGAGGCCGGGCATCGCGCCCGCGACGGTCGCGGCGAGGTGCGCCGCGGGGTCGGTCGTCGTGAGGTGCACCCGATGCCCCCGCCGCGCGAGCGCGACCGCCAGGGCCGCGGCGAGGGTCGTCTTGCCGACCCCCCCTTTGCCCATCACCATCACCAGCCCGTGACCGGCCTGCTCCAGCGCGTCGGTCAGCGCGGGGAGCGCCTCGGCGGGCAGGCTCACCGACGTCGGCGCGGCCGTTGCGGGCGGCGGCGCATCGCCCCACACCGCGCGGAGGGCGGGCAGGCCCACCATGTCGTTGGGCCGCAGCGACACCTCGTCACGCGGCATCGCGTCGAGGGGAGCGGGCAGGTGGGCGATGGCGCGCTGTCCCTGGGCCTCGAGCGCGCGCGCGACCACGTCGTCGCGCAGCGTCGCGTGAAAGACGCCGTTGAGGATGAGGCGTTGGCGGGTGAGACCCAGCGTCGCGAGCTCGGCCGCCGCGCGCGCGGCCTCGTCGAGGGGCCTCGCGTCGGGGAGCGACACCAGCACGACGGTCGTGCGCTGCGCATCGCCGAGCGCGTCCATCGCCTGGCGAAAGCGGGCCTCTTGCATCTTGAGGCCCGAGTGCGGACCCAGGCACGAGGCCCCGCGGTCGTTCCCGGCGAGGAACCCGGTCCAGGCCTTCGGCAGGCGGAGCAGGCGCAGCGTGTGGCCCGTGGGGGCGGTGTCGAACACGACGTGGTCCCACCCCGTCGCCTCGGCCGCGAGGATCGCGGAGAACTCGTCAAACGCCGCGATCTCGGTGGTGCACGCCCCGGAGAGCTGCTCCCGCACGGTCTCGCGCTCGGACGCAGACTCGATCTGCGCGAGCACCCTGCCCCGATAGGCCTCCGCGGCGGTCTCGGGATCAATGTTGAGGAGCTGCAGCCCGGGCGCGCCGGGCACGTCGACGGGCTGGTTGCGCAGCGGCACCCCGAGCATCTCGTCGAGGTTCGACGCGGCGTCGGTGCTCACCAGAAGCACCCGCTTGCCCCCATCGGCGAGCGCCAGCGCGGTCGCCGTCGAGAGCGTCGTCTTGCCCACCCCGCCCTTGCCCGTGAAGAACAGAAAGCGCGTCGGCTGTGCGAGGAGGCCCGGGCTGGTCATGGTGACTCCACCCTAAGGCGCCGCGACCTCGTGGGCCGCCGACAACGACGTCGCACGCCCCCGCTCGCGGTGATGAGGCGCTACGGCACGACGCAGACCTGCGTCCCCGCGAGGCGCCACATCCCCCCCGAGTCTTCGACGGGCTGCAGCGTCCCTTCGGCGACGATCTCGCCCGTGGGGATCTCCGTGGTGCAACACTCGCCCGAGTCGTCGCCGACGCATTCAAGCGCGCCGGCCGGCGGCAGGTCGAGCTCGAGCCGGTGGCCGCCCGCCCCGAAGAAGGTCACGCCTTCCCGACTCGTGTTGCAGCACACCGTTCGCGGGATGCATCTCTTGCGCGTGTGGCGCCCGGTGATGTGCAGGCTGCCGCGCGCGCGCACCCGTTGACCCTGGCGCGCGAATCGCTGCGCCCAGAGGTCGTCGAGCGTCGTCGCCGGCGCGCCCGCGTTGCACCGGGGGAGCTCCGCGGGGCGCGCACACCCGACGCTCGCGACGCAGTTCGCCTGCCACCGCCCCGGAACGCGATTGTGAACGAAGCGCGGCTCGCGAACGCCCCCGTCGGCGCGGCGGGCCTGTCCCGGCTGCGCCTCGGCCGTGCCGACGCACCCGCCCAGCGCGATCAACCCCAGTGTCAGAAATGTGCGACGCATCGCTGGCCTCTCCCGGTCCTCGTGGTGAGCGATGACATACGCTCGTCGCGCGGACTTCGACCCACGCGCCGCCCATCGGCCAATCCGCGTCACCCGTCGCGTCGAACGCCTGCCGACCGAATCGCCGTCGAGCACACATCCGGCGCGGCGGTGACGCGCTGTCACCACCCGGGTGCGGCTCTTCTGCTGTTGTGTCACACGCCACCTCTTGCGAGGCCGCTGTGGTGGCCCTCATCCCCCAACCCCTTCTCCCGCCGGTGATCCGGCAGGAGAAGGGGGGGGCTGAGAAGCGCGCGATGGGAGCGTCGCAAGAAGCGCGCGATGGGAGTGTTGTGTGCTCCCCTTCTCCTGCCGGATCA
>JBILLI010000546.1:0-5292 GCA_044376155.1 Polyangiales bacterium | reverse complement strand
CCGCCGAAGCCCCTCGATCACCTCCCGTGCGCGTAGCGCACGCGCCTTCGATAGCCCCGAAGGGGCGGTCCGTGCCAGACACCGGGTTCAGCCCGCACAGGCCCGAAGGGCCGATCGTGCGGGCGGAGCCGGCGGCACGAACCGCGTCGTTCACCCCCCGCACGCCGCGGGTGGCGCATCACGAAGGTGTCGGTGCAGTTTGGGCAATGGGTAGGTCGCGCGGTCGTAGAAACTTCGCCCGCGCCGGGTGAAACTCCGCGCAACATGGCCCGAAACATCCCCGCCGCCGCGGACCTCATCGCGTCGCTGGCCGCCGAGTCGCTCGTCGGTCCGTGCATCCTGCTCGACGCCGCGCTGCGGGTGATCTGGTCGTCACCCGCGGTGGAGGGCATGCTCGGAGAGGTCCTCGCGGCGGGCACCCTCGCCCCCCGGGCGCTCTGCGGCGGCGCGGTGGAGCGGCCCATCGCCGAGGCCCTCGCGGCCGAGCGCGCGGTGAGCGGCACGGTGATGCGACCCACCCGCGGCGGCGGCGTCAAGGCCGTGCGGGTGCGCGCCAACCCGCTGCGCGCCACGGCCCACGGGGAGGTGCTGGGCTGGGTGATGCTCCTCGGCGAAGAGGGCGTCACCGACGTCGGCGCCGACGAGACCCTGCACTTTCAGGGCATGTGGACCCGCGACCCCACCATGAAGCAGGTGTTTCACGTGCTCGAGCGCGCGTCGCGGCGCAGCGTGCCGGTGCTCGTGCGCGGCGAGACGGGGTCGGGCAAGGAGCTCGTCGCCCGCGCGGTGCACGCGCTCTCGCCGCGGAGCAAGGGGCCGTTTCGCGCGATCAACTGCGCGGCGCTGCCGGCCAACCTCCTGGAGAGCGAGCTCTTCGGGCACGTGCGCGGGAGCTTCACGGGCGCCACCCGCGACCACCCGGGCTTCTTTCGCGCGGCCGACCGCGGCACGCTCTTTCTCGACGAGGTCGCCGAGATGCCCCTGGACCTCCAGGCCAAGCTCCTGCGCGTGCTCGAGACGCGCACGGTGATCCCCGTGGGCGGCAGCGACCCCGTGGCGGTCGACGTGCGCATCGTCGCCGCGACGCACCAGTCCCTGCGCCGCGCCGTGGAGCAGGGGACGTTCCGCGCGGACCTCATGTACCGCCTGCGCGTGGTGCCGATCTTTCTCCCGCCGCTGCGCGCGCGTCGGGGCGACGTCGACCTGCTCGTGACCCACATGGTCGACGCCCTCAACGACGCCGGCGAGCGGCAGGTGACCCGGGTCTCGCCCGGGGCCATGGCGGTGCTGCGGCGATACCCGTGGCCGGGCAACGTGCGCGAGCTGCGCAACGCGCTGGAGTACGCGTTCGTCATCGGTGAGGGGCCGATGCTCACCGAGACCGACCTGCCGCCCGAGGTGCTGCAGAACGACGGCGACGACGACGCGCTGCCCGCGGTGAACGCGCCCCCGCGCAGCGACGAAGACCCCGAGGGCGCGCGCATCCGACGCGCCCTGGAGCGCGCCGGGGGGAACCGTCAGCGGGCCGCGAAGATCCTCGGGATGAGCCGGGTCACGCTCTGGCGACGCATGCGCGAGCTCGGGATCACGGAGCCGCGGACGGGCCCCTGAACCGACCGCGCACGGCCCTGATATCGCCCTGATATCGCCCGACTCCGTGCGACGCGCGACGGTGCCGTCAGCCCTGCCATGACCGACGCCGCCCCGTCCTCTGCCCTCCGCCTGCGCCTCGACGAGCGCGCCGTGCGGACCATCCCGTCACCCTCGCCCTACGCCCTCCCTCCCTTCGTCGACGCGCTGCTCGTCGACGAGGTGCACGACTTCAACACCCACGTGGCCGTGCGCTACGCGGCGCAGCTCGCGACGCAGGGCCCCCGCGCGGCCCTCTTCGCGCGGCGTCACCCGCACCCCCGCTACGTCGACGACGCCGAGCTCCTGCGGCTGTGCTTCGAGACCGCGCTGCAGCGTCTGCTGTGCCCCACCCTCGACCCCGTGGACCTCGCCGCCTTCGCGGGGCTGCTCGACCGCCCCGGGCGTTACTACAAGCTCGACGCGAGCCCCCTCGCCGTGGCCCGCGCGCTGCCCGGGATGTACGTCGCCCCCACGGTGACCCTCCTGCACGAGGCCCCCGACGGCGCGCGCCAGGTGGTGGCCACGCGCATCCACGCGATGACCCTCACGCCCGCCGACGGCGCGGCGTGGCGGCGCGCGCGGTACTTCGTCGCCTACGCCCTCTCGATGATCATGGTGAGCGTGCCGCACGTGCCCATGCACTTCGGACACGAGGTCGCGTGGCCCCTGCTGCGCCGCGCGCTGCCCGCGACGCACCCCTGGCGGCAGCTGCTGGCGCCGCACTTTCGCTTCACCCTGCCGCTCTCCTTCGGCGCGCTGTACTCCGGCGCCTCGGTCACCCGGCAGCGCCCGTGGCGGCTCTACTCGCCCTTCGCGATGGACGAAGAGTCCGTCATGCGCCTCTTCGAGGTGGGGTGCACCGGGCTCGAGGGCAACAGCGCCTATCCCCGCTACCGCTTCCCGCTCCACGGACCGGCGTTCGTCGGTGACTACGGGGTGTTTCACCGCGCCTACCACCGCGCGTTCGTCGACTTCGCGGAGCGCTTCGTGGCCGCGTGCGCGCCCGACGCCGCGGTGCGCGGATGGTTCTCCGAGGTCGCCGCGCTGGTGCCCGGATTCCCCGACGGCGACGCCCCCGCGCCCCTGCTCGCGAAGGCCCTCGGCGCCCTGCTCTGGAACGTCACCGTGGGCCACGCCGCGGACCACCACAGCTTCGGCGCGCAGCCCATCGAGCGCCTCCCGCAGCGGCTCCGCGTGCCGCCGCCCACGTCGCGCGACGTCGCGCCGGTGCCCGACGACGCCTGGGCCACGCCGCTCGACATGGCCCGGCTCTACCTCTGCTGGAAGATGTTCTACGCCGACTCGCCCGCGTCGACCCTGATGACCACGCGCTACGACTTCGCCCGGGGTGACCTCCAGGTGCTCGCGGCGCGGCACCTCGACGCGCTCCGCGAGGTCGAGCGCACCCTCGCCGTGCGGCGCTTCATCCCCCTCGACGCGGTGAGCGCGTCGATCCAGTACTGACATGGGCGCGCCCCCGCGGGTGCCGGGCGTGTCGGCGCTGGGCAGCTCCCTGGACTTTCTCGCCGACCCCTTTCGCGCGCTCCCCGACGCCGCGCGGGCGCACGGGGACGTGTTCTCGATGCGCGCCTTCGGGCGCGAATTCGTGGTCGTCGCGGGCGACACCGCCGTGCGCGCGCTGCAGGGAGGACTCGTGGAACGCCTGGAGCGCCGGTCGTTCTACGCGCCCTTCGCGCGCGAGCTCGGCCTGCGGGAGTTCGTGCTCGGCGCGGAGGGGGACGCGCACGCGCGGCTGCGCCAGGCCACGCGCACGGTCTACGCCCGCGAGGTGCTCGCGCCGCACCTGCCCCGCGCGGCCGCCGTGGTGCGCGCCCGCGCGGCCGCCATGCCCGCGCGCTTCGCCCTCGCGCCGCAGGTCGCGCGCTGGTGCCTCGCGGCCTACGGCCCCGCGCTGGGACGCGTCGACACCCGCGCGTGGGAAGACGACGTGCTCACCTTCTCGCGCGCCGCGCTGGCCCTCGGGGTGAACCTCCTGCCCGAGTCCGCGCGCGCCCTGCCCGCGTACCGACGCGCGCGGGAGCGCCTGCGCCGCGTGGGCGCCGCGCTGGTGGACGCCGAGCGACGCGCCGACGACGGCGAGCCCACCGTGACCCGCGCCCTGCTGCGGGCCTTCGGCGAGGGGCGCGACGAGGAGGTGCTGGGCTACGTGCTGTTCAGCGCGCTGGCGGTGACCCAGTACGTCTCCCGCACCGTGGCCTGGATGCTCGCGCACGCCGCGGCCGACCCGACGCTCGCCGCGGCGCTCGCCCAGGAGCTGCGCGAGAACTTTCACCCCGCGTCGCTCGACCCCGCGGCCCTCAAGCGTCTCACCGGCCTGCGCGGGCTCTACCGCGAGTGCCTGCGGCGCTACCCCGTGCAGGCCGCGCTCCCCTACGTCGCGCGCGAGGACCTCACCGTCGCCGGCGCCTCCGTCGCGAAGGGCACGCTGCTGCTCTTCGCGGGGGCCACGGGGCACTTCGACCCCGCGTCGCAACCCGACCCCTGGCGGGTGGATCCGGCGCGGTCCGCGCGCGCATCGCGTTGCGGCGCAGCGGGTTTTGTTCCCTTCGGGTACGGCGACCGGGCGTGCACCGCGGCGGGGCAGACCGAGCTCCTCGCGCTCACCGTGGCGGCGTCGGCGCTCTCGGTGCTCGACCTGCAGGCGGCGAAGGTGCCCGCGGTGGTGATGGATCCGCTGCCCGGTCCGGCGCCGTGGCACCGGGTGACGGTGGCCGCGCGGCGCGACATCGTGGCGGCGGTGGACCCGCTGCGCTGGGCGACGGCGCGGGTGGGGAGCGACGCCGAGGAGAGCGACGCGGTGCGCGGGCTGCTCGCGGCGGCGAGTCCGCGCGAGGTGGCCGCGGGCGCGGCGGTGGTGCGCGAGGGCGAGGCCGCCGACGCGTTCTACGTGCTGCGCGCGGGGCGCGTGCGGGTGGAGCGGGGGGGTGATGCGGTGTGCACGCTGGGCCCCGGAGACTTCTTCGGCGAGCTCGGGTTGCTCCTGGGGGGCGTGCGCACGGCCACGGTGGTCGCCGAGACCGCGCTGGAGCTGCTGGTGGTGCCCGGCGAGACCTTTCGCGCGCTGGTCGCCGAGGGCGACCTGGTCACCGCGGAGATCGCCCGCCTCGCGCGCCGTCGCTACACGCAGGACTGCCTGCGCCGCGCCCTGCCGCGCGTGAGCGCCGCGCGCCTCGCCGCGCACCTCGCGGAGCTCACGGTGGTGCCCCTCGGGCCCGGCGAGCCCGCGGTGCGGCAGGGCGACGCGGCCGACGCGTGGTACGTCGTGGGGCGCGGTCCGTTGGAAGTGTGGCGCGACGACGGCGCGGGCGCGGCGCGCGTGGGGGGCCTCGACGCGGGGGAGTGCTTCGGCGAGATCGGCCTGCTGCAGGGCACACCCCGCACGGCGACGGTGCGCGCGGGGGCGGGCGGGGCCGAGGTGCTGCGGGTGCCCGCGGCGGCGTTCCACGCGATGATGGCGTCGTCGCCCGAGAGCCGCGGCGACGTGGTGGCGTCGATGCTCGCGCGCATCGAGGCGCACGCCGTAGAGGCGCTGCGCGAGGGGGGCGCGCGAAGCTCCGACGCGGGCGATTGAGCTCGCGCCACTTCTTGCGAGGTCGCTGTGGTGGCCCTCATCCCCCAACCCCTTCTCCCGCCGGTGAT
>JBILLI010000544.1:0-5315 GCA_044376155.1 Polyangiales bacterium | reverse complement strand
GGCGAAGAGCTTGTCGCGCAGGCGGTCGCGCATCCGTCCGACCCGCGCGCTCTCCTCGGCGCCCTCGAGGCGGGCGATCTCGGCGGCCGCGCCGAAGCCTACGATGGAGGCCACGTTGAGGGTGCCCGAGCGCATGCCGCGCTCGTGGCCGCCGCCGTCCATTTGCGCGGTGATGCGCACGCGGGGCTTGGAGCGCCGCACGTAGAGGGCGCCGACGCCCTTGGGGCCGTACATCTTGTGCGCGGTGATCGACGCGAGGTCGACGCCCATGGCCTTCACGTCGAAGGGGATCTTGCCGATGCCCTGCACGGCGTCGCAGTGCAGCAGCACCCCGCGCTCCTTGCAGATGGCGCCGATCTCGGCGATGGGCTGAATGCTCCCGACCTCGTTGTTGGCGAGCATCACCGACACGAGGATGGTCTTGTCGGTGATGGCCTTGCGGAGGTCTTCGGGGTCGACCACGCCCTCCTTGGAGACCTCGAGGTAGGTGACCTCGAAGCCCTCCTTCTCCAGGCGCTTGCAGGTGTCGAGCACGGCCTTGTGCTCGATGCGCGTGGTGATGATGTGGTTGCCCTTCTCCCGAAGGAACTCGGCCACGCCCTTGATCGCGAGGTTGTTGCTCTCGGTGGCGCCCGAGGTGAACACGATCTCCTCAGGGCGGTCGGCGTTGATGAGCCGCGCGACCTGCTCGCGGGACACGGCCACGGCCTCTTCGGCGTCCCAGCCGAAGCGGTGCGAGCGCGAGGCGGCGTTGCCGAACTTCTCGATGAAGTACGGGATCATCGCGTCGAGCACGCGCCGGTCCATGGGCGTGGTCGCGTGGTAGTCCATGTAGACGGGGAGCTTGAGGGCCATGGTGCTTCTCAGGTGGGCGGGGGATGGGGGTGCCGTGCGTTGTGCAGTCCAGCGACCATCTCGGGCACGGCGTCGCCGCAGTGGCGATCGCACTGCGGGCACGCGGAGATGAGACGCTCGGGGTCGCAGACGTTGCAGGTGGACAGGTACTCCACGGAGCGGTCGAGCTCGTGGCGGAGGTCGCGCAGCCGACGGAGCTGCTCGTCGGTGTCGCGGAGCTTCTGCGCGTAGATCTCCCGGATGCGCGCGTTGGCGTCGCTCGCGCGGGGAGAGCCCTCCCACGCCTGGAGGATCGCGCGGATGTCGGGCAGCGAGAACCCGAGGTCCTGCAGCCGAGAGATCCACTTCACCCGCAGCACCGCGCTGGCCGCGTAGAGACGGTAGCCCCCCTTGGAGCGCTCGATGGGCAGGAGCAGCCCGAGCTCTTCGTAGAGGTGCAGCGCCCGCACGGTCTTCGCCGTGCGCGTCGCCAGGTCCCCCACGCGCAACACCTCACCCGCGACGTCGACCGGGGGCGGCGGCGCAAAGGCTTCGGTGGCGAGGGGGAGGCGTACCGACATGATGGGTCCTGGTGCAGCACCAACCCTTACGTAAGGGTGAGGGTCAGGCCGAACGGACTCTTACGTACGGGTAAGGGTTGAGGGCGTCAAGCCCTTCCTCACCGAGCCGGTTGGATCTGCCGTGGGTCAGTCGACGTCGAGGGCGTGGCGGGTGAGGTCCTCGAGGCTGACGTAGCGGAGGGCCGCCTCGTGTGTGGCGGTGAGCCGCACGGGGGGTGCCATGTCGGCTTCGAGCGCCTCGCGCCAGCGCATCGCGCAGAGGCACCAGCAGTCGCCGGGCTTGAGGCCCGCAAACTGGTACTCCGGCCGCGGGGTCGACAGGTCGTTGCCCGCGCTGCGGCTGAAGGCGAGGAACTCTTCGGTGACGCGGGCGCAGACGACGTGGCGACCGTGGTCGTGGTCGTCGGTGCGGCAGCAACCGTCGCGAAAGAAGCCGGTGCGGGGTGAGTGCGAGCAGTCCTCCAGGGCGCCCCCGAGGACGTTCTTGTGCGTGATGGTCTCGGACATGGCCGCGACGATAGCGCGCGTCGTCGTCGACACGTATCCCCAACGGCGAACCCGCCGCCCGCGGCCTCGGAGCATCTGACGTTCATGAACGTCCCCACGCCTTCGCTCGCGCTGCTCGTCACGTCGCTGCGGCTGCACCCGGTGCGGGTGGCAGGGGTCACCGCGCTGCTCGCGGCGGTGGGCGCGGCGGCGTGGTTCGTCACGCAGGGTCGCCGCGTCGAGGAGCCCTCCTACGCGGTCGAGCAGCGCGATGGGGACTTCGAGGTCCGCCGGTACGCGCCCCGGGTGGTCGCCGAGACCGAGGTCACGGGAACGCGCGACGACGCGTCCCGCGAGGGGTTTCGTCGCATCGCGGGCTTCATCTTCGGCGGCAATCACCGCCGCGCGCGCATCGCGATGACCGCGCCCGTGACCCAGCGCGCCGAGGGCGAGCGCATCGCGATGACCACCCCGGTGTCGCAGCGCGGCGCGGGCGACCGCTGGACCGTCGCGTTCACCATGCCCTCGGCGCACACCCTGGATGCGCTGCCGACGCCGGATGACGTCCGGGTGGTCCTTCGTCTCGCGCCCGCACAGCGCGTGGCCGTGGTGCGCTTCGCCAACGCGACGGGCGACGCGGCCGTGCGCGACCGCACCGAGGCGCTGCGACGATGGGCCGCGGCGCACGGGCTGCGCGTCGAGGGCGACGCCGAGCTGAACCGCTACGACCCGCCGTGGACGCCGCCCTTCCTGCGGCGCAACGAGGTCTGGATGGCCCTGGAGGGCTAAGGTTGTGTCCGCAAATCGCTCCCGTCGCCGAGCGCGACGATCCGCGTCGCGCCGCGTCGTTGTCGAGTCTCGACGGGCAATCAGCCCGTCTTCGCCTCGACGCCTCGCGGACGCTCGCGCCTCGTCACGTCGGCTCGGTCCGCGAAATGCAGACACAACCTAGACCGCCGACGGGGCGCTGCTACTGCCTCGCGCCCGCGTCGAGGTCGTCGTCGTTGCGGGCGACGTCGCGGAGCGTGCCCGCGTCGGTCAGGTGGGGGTGGTTGCTGCACACCCCCAGCTCCGTCACGCAGCGCGCGGTGAGGTCGACGAGGCGGCAGTCGTAGTCCGAGCGGCACTGCCGCGCACACACCCGGTTCGCGCACACGAAGGACTGCGCGCAGTCGCTCGGGAACACGCAGGCGTTCTCCTGCACGCCAGGCTCGTAGCACACGTATTTGTCCGCCTGCCCGGCGGAGCGGCAGCGCCAGCCGTTCACGCAATCACGGTCCGTGCGGCACTGCGCGCGGCATTGGCGCGCGGCGCAGAGCAGCGGCGTCGTGCACTCGTCGTTGAACTGACACTCCGCCAGCAGCGCGCGGCCCCCGGTCCCGACGAGCTCGCAGCGCGTTGTCAGCAGCGCCCCGAGCAGCCCGGCGGCACGAACGAACCCCCACGGTCTCTTCATGGCCTTCACCACCTCACCGCCTCTGGCGTCGGGCTGATCCCGAGCACGCCCGTGCCCGAGGCGAGGCCCCAGCACACGAGGTCCGCGTCGGATCCGCGCAGCGCGCAGAAGCCCCCGCGGCCGCCGTAGATCCGCGTCACGGCGCTCAACCCGGGCACCGCCGTGGGCGTCAGCACCGCCGGCCCGACCACGCCCATGCCCGCAGACTCCCGCGCGCCCCAGCACCACACGCTCCCGTCACCGCGGCGCGCGCAGGCGGTGAAGCCCCCCATCGCGATCTCCACGACGTCGGTCACCGCGGGGGTCACGGGCGTCGCGCGGGTGGTCATGGTCCCGTCGCCGAGCTGCCCGAAGTTGTTGAGCCCCCAGCACCGCGCGGTGCCGTCGGTGAGCCGCGCGCAGCTCGCGGACTGCCCCACGACCACCTGCTCCACGGCGCTGAGACCCGCGACGAGCACGGGTGAGGGCGACGCGGTCATCGTGCCGTCGCCCAGGCCTTCTCCGGATCCCCAGCACCGCGCCGCGCCGTCGAGGCCCACCCCACAGCTGTGCCCCACGCCGAGCGCCAGCGTGCGCACCGGCAGCGAGACCGCGCGCGGCGTGGTGAAGTAGTTGAAGATCCCGGCGCCGCCGTAGGTGCCGTTGCCGTACTGCCCGTCGGCGTTGGTGCCCCAGCAGCTCGCCGCGCCGCCCGCGCGGAGGGTGCAGCTGTGCGCGTTGCCCACGAAGAGCACGCCGTCGGGGGCGCTGATCGCGGTGGGGGTCGAGGTGATCGCGCCCATCGCGGTGCCGTTGCCGAGCTCGCCGACGTAGCTCTGGCCCCAGCACTGGATGCCCATTCCGTCGCGGCGCCGCGCGCACGCGAAGCCGTTGCCGAGGCCGACCTCCGTCGCGTCGCTGAGGTCGCGCACCAGGCCAGGCACCGGACAGTTCGTCGTCGCACCGGTCCCGAGGATCCCGCTCATCCCCGAGCCCCAGCAGCGCACGGAGCCGTCGGAGAGCACCGCGCAGCGCGCGCCGACGCCGATGCCCAACGCCACAACGCTGCAGCCCGCGCCTGGCGTGCAGGCCCCCGCACGCACGCGCACCGCGCAGGGGAAGTTCAGGCTCGCATCGACGCCGACATCGGCCGGGGCGGGCGCGTCGGCGGCGTCCGACGCGAAGGCGTCGGACCCAGGGACGTCCAGGGGGAGCGGCAGCGTCGCGCCGTCGGGGTCGTTGAGGTCGACGTCGAGGAGCGTTCCGGCGTCGGTGAGGCTCGGGTGCGCGCTGCAGACGCCGAGCGCGCGCAGGCACGTGAGCCCCGCGCGAATCAGTCGGCAGTCATAGTCCGCGCGGCACTGCGGCCGACACTCACGGTCCGCGCAGACCCACGACGCGCGGCAGTCGGCGGAGTACACACACGCGCTGTTGTAGTCGTCGGGCGCGTAGCAGGCCAGGCGCCCCGGCTGCCCCGCCGAGAGGCAGCGCCAGCCGTTCGCGCAGTCGCGGTCGGTGCGGCACTCCGCGCGACAGCGGCGGGCGGCGCAGAGCAGCGGCGTCGTGCACTCGTCGTTGAACTGGCACTCCGCGAGGGCTGCCCCCGTCCGCCGCGTCGGCGCGCGGCACGAGGCCGCGACGACCAGCGCCGAGAGCAGCAGGGGTGGGAGCAACCGTCGCATGTGTCGTCGACGCAGTCTTGCGGGAGCATCCTCGGCGCCGCAAGCCCGTCCACGGCGCGCCAACGCCCGCCGCGTGAGAGCGCGGGACACATCTCTGAAATCGGCTTGCATTCATGACGAAATCGCGAGTCGCGCCCCCCTTCCCCGGCCCTTCCCCCGCTTCGGGTTTACCTCGGGACACATCTCTGAAATGCGCTTGTTCTTTTGGTGAATTCGCGATTCGTGGCCCCCTTCCCCGGCCCTTCCCCCGCTTCGGGGGACGGGTGGAGAGCCGCGATCGCAGGTAGGGTCCAGGCG
>JBILLI010000543.1:0-5337 GCA_044376155.1 Polyangiales bacterium | reverse complement strand
CGGCGCCGCTGTAGACCTCGCCTCGGGCCGAGACCGCCAGCGCGCTCACCCCGTCGTTGTGCCCGCGGAACACCGCCCGCGCGGCATCGTCCTCGGGGGACCAGCGGGTCCCGCGGCCGTCGTCCGCGCCCGTCACCAGCCGCGCGTCGTCCACGGCGGCCGCGAGGTGCCAGACGGGCGCGGCGGCGACCGTGTGCGCGCCGAGGGAGAGCCCGGTGTCGGTGGCCCAGCGCCGCGCGACGCCGTCGTCTCCCGCGGCCGCGACCCATCGACCGTGGTCGCCGAAGGACACGGCGTGCAGGCTGCCCACGGCGCCGGGCAGGGTGAGCATCAGCGCGCCGCTCAGCGCGTCGTGCACCCGCGCGACCCCCTCGGCGCCCACGGTCACCACGCGCGCGCCCTCGTCGCTCATGGCCACCGCGTGCAGCGCCCCTCGGGCGCCGTCGCAGCGAGCGGTGATCTCACCCGTGGCGGGGTTCCACACGAGCGCGACGCGGTCACGCCCCGCCGACACGAGCCGGGCGCCGTCGCGCTGCCACACGAGCGACGTGACCCCCGCGCCGTGGCCGGTGAGCGTTCGATCGCCCTCGGGTGCAGCGGGATCGGTGACAGACCAGAGCCGCACCAGACCGTCGCCGCCCGCGCTCGCGAGGCGCGCGCCGTCGGGCGCGAGGGCGAGGGCGTCGAGCGTGCCCGGCGGGAGCGAGATGCGGCGACGCAGGCGCCCGTCGATGCCGAACACCGCGAGGTCTCGCTGTCGCGACGCCGCGGCGAGGAGCGCGCCGTTCTCCGAGAGCGTGATGGACCACGGCTCGGCGAGCCCGCTGGCCCATCCCCCGACCCTCGCGGGTGTCTCACCCAGCGACCACACCTCAACCTCACCGCCGGGGGCGATCGCCGCGAGCCGCTCGCCCCGCACGACGCAGCGCGTGACCTCACGGATGCGGGTCTGCCCGCGCCAACCGCCCTGCCGCGCGACGACGCCTTGCGCGGTGACCGCCAGCGCGCGCCCGGCGATCATCCCGACGCAGCGCACGGGGCCCGCGTCGCTGACCACCGCGTCGCTCTGCGCGACCGCGTCGCTCGCGGTGACCAGGGCCGAGAGCAGCGTGGGCGAGGGCGCGCGGTCCTCTCGCCACGCCTCGGGGAGCGCGCGGATCACCGCCCGCAGGCCCTCCCGCCCGCGCAGCGGCTCCGCGGCGAGTCGGCCCGCGCTGCCGGCGCGCTCCACCGCGGCGCCCTCGACGTCCTGCCGCCGCGCGGCGCGCTCGATGTTCACAAGTCGCGAGCCCAGGATCACCGCCGCCAGCGTCAGGCTGCTCGTGGCGAGACACAGCACCAGCGTGGCGCCGGACACGGCGCTGCGAGACGGCCTCTGCATGGTGGCTGCGCTGATAGCACAACCGCGGCGCGCTCACTCGTGGCGCAGCGCCTGAATGGGGTCGAGGTGCGCCGCGCGGCGCGCGGGAAAGTAGCCGAAGACCACGCCGATGCCGGCCGAGGTGGCGAAGGCGATGATGGCCGCGCTGGGGGAAAAGCTCACGGCCCACTCCATGGTCTTGCCGAGCAGGCTGCCCGCGCCGAAGCCCAGCAGCAGCCCCGCCGCCCCGCCGATGACCGAGAGCGCCACGGCCTCGACGAGGAACTGCGCGAGGATGTCACCGCTGCGCGCGCCGATGGCCAGGCGGATGCCGATCTCGCGGGTGCGCTCGGTGACCGACACGAGCATGATGTTCATGACCCCGATGCCGCCCACGAGCAGCGCGATGGCGGCGATGGAGAGCAGCAGCGTCGCGAGGGTGCTGCGGGTCTGCTCCATCGTGGCCATGATGTCTTGCAGGTTACGGATCATGAAGTCGTCCTCCTCGCTGGCCTGGAGGTGATGGCGCTGACGCAGGAGGGCGGTGATCTGCGACTGCGCGCGCTGCATGAGCTCGGGCGCGCGCACGGAGATCACGAGGTTCTGCACGTCGCGGGCGGCGCTGCCGCGCATGCGGGCGCGCACCGTGGTGATGGGCATGAGCACGGTGTCGTCGTAGTCCTGCCCGAAGCTCCCCTGGCCCTTGACCGCGAGCACGCCGATGACCGTGCACGGGAGCTTGCCGAGGCGGATCGTGCGGCCCAGCGGGTCTTCGTCGTCGAAGAGCGCGAGGCGCACGGTCTCGCCGATGATGCAGCTCTTGGCCGCGCCGCGCATGTCGGCCTCGGAGAACTCTCGCCCGCGCCGCACCTCCCACGCCCGCGCGCGCAAGAAGTCCGGCGTCGTGCCCGTGACCCGCGTCGCGACGTTGCGCGCCCCGACGACCACCTGCGTCGCGACCGTGAGCACGGGCGCCACGGCCTGCACCGCGCTCACGTCGCGGGCGATGGCCACGCCGTCGTCTTCGGTGAGGGTGAGCCTGCTGCCCATTTCACCGCGCGCGCCGCCGCTGTTGCTCGCGCCGGGGTACACCCACAGCAGGTTCACCCCGAGGTTGTTGAGCTGCGTCTCGATGCTGCGCTTGGCGCCCTCGCCGAGCGCCGTCATCGCCACCACCGCGGCGACGCCGATGAGGATGCCGAGCATCGTCAGGCCCGCCCGCAGCTTGTTGCGCAAGAGCGACCGCAGCGCGAGGCGCAGCGCCATGAGCCACGACGTCACGACGTCACCTCCGCGGGCCGCACCACCCGCGCCTGGGGGTTCGGAGTGTCGCTCGCGATGAGGCCGTCGCGCACCACGATGAGCCGCCCCGCGCACGCGGCGACGTCGGGCTCGTGGGTGACCATCACGATGGTGATCCCCTGCTCTCGGTGCAGCGCCTGCATGAGCGCGAGCACGTCTTCTGTGGTCTGCGAATCGAGGTTGCCCGTGGGCTCGTCGGCGAGCAGCACCCGGGGCTCGCCCGCCAGCGCGCGCGCGATGGCGACGCGCTGCTGCTGCCCGCCAGAGAGCTGCGCGGGGGTGTTCTGCAGCTTGCTGCCGAGGCCCACGCGCTCCAGCGCGGCGATGGAGCGCGCGCGCCGCTCGCTCGACGACACCCCGCGGTAGATCAGCGGGAGTTCTACGTTCTCCAGCGCCGACGTGCGCGCGAGGAGGTTGAAGCCCTGGAACACGAAGCCGATGAGCCGGTTGCGCGCGAAGCTGCGCGCGTCGGCGTCGAGCGACGAGACGTCGTGGCCGGCGAGCACGTAGCGCCCGGCGCTCGGGCGGTCGAGGCAGCCGATGAGGTTCATCAGCGTGCTCTTGCCGCTGCCCGAAGGCCCGCTGATGGCGACGAACTCCCCCTCCTGCACGGTGAGGTCGACGCCCTTGAGCGCGCGGAACACCACCTCGCCGCTGGTGTAGACCTTCTCGATGCCCTGCATGGCGATGACCGGCGGCGCGTCGCTCATCGCATCCCCCGGCGTCCGCCCCCTCCACCGCCGCCGCCCATGAGACCCGGCGTGCGTCCTTGCGCGCGGCGCTCTGCGCTCGCGGCCTCGGTCTCTTCGGTGATCACCTGCGCGCCCGCGGCGAGTCCCTCTCCGCGCACCTCGGTGAACATCTCGTCGGCGAGTCCCACCTCGACGGGCACGCGCGACGGCCGCCCCTCGCGCAGCACGAACACGCGGCCGCGCCCCTCGCGGTCGGTCTCGGCCTGCCGCCGCACTCCCGCGTCGCCGCCGCGCCCCGCGGGGCGATAGCGCAGCGCCGCGTTGGGCACCCGCAGCACGTTGCGGTGCTCGGCCGAGACGACGTTCACCGTGGCGGTCATCCCGGGGCGGAGCTTGAGGTCGGGGTTCGCCACCTCGATCACGGCGGGGTAGGTCACCACGCCGGCGGTGGTGGTCGCGCCGAAGCGCACCTCGGCCACGCGGCCCTGAAAGGTCTCCCGCGGGAAGGCGTCGACCCGCGCGGTGGCGCCCATGCCCTGCCGCAGCCGCGCGACGTCGGCCTCGTCGACGTTCGCCACGATGCGCATGTGGCGCAGGTCGTTGGCGATCTGAAAGAGCACCGGCGCCTGCAGGCTCGCGGCGACCGTCTGCCCCTCGTCCACCGAACGCTGGATGACCACGCCGTCGATGGGCGCCACGATGCGCGTGAAGCTGAGGTTCGTCTGCGCGGTCTGCAGCGTCGCGCGCGCCCTCGCGCCCTCGGCGCGGGCGACGGCGATCTCGGCGAGGGTGAGGTCGTGCTGCGCCACGGCGGCGTCGAGGTCGGCCTGGGCGTTGAGGTTCCGCTCTCGTAGCGCGCGGGCCCGCGCGAGGTTCTGCGTGCTGAGCTGCTCGTTCACCCGGGCGCGCTGCAGCGAGGCCTCGGCCGAGAGCACCGAGGCACGAGCCTGGGCGACGGTGGCCTGAAAGGGCGTGGGGTCGATCTCGGCGAGGAGCTGCCCGGCGCGCACCGAGGCGTTGAAGTCCACCAGCACGCGAATGATCCGCCCGCTGACCTGGCTGCCGACCTGCACGAGCACCATGGGTTGCACGGTTCCCGTGGTCTCGACGGCCTCGCGCACGTCGCCCTGAGTGATCTCGCCGGTGAGGTAGCGCGGGCCCGTGGGCGCGGCGGTCTTCTGCTTCCAGTAGTAGCCGCCGCCCCCGAGCGCGACCACGAGCACCAGCAGCCAGGGCCAGCGCCGCGGGCGCGTCTTGCCGAGATCGACGAAGGGGTCTTTGGACACGAGCACCTCATACGCCCCTGCGGGCGCGCGAGGTATACCGCGGTTGGTGCGGCGCGGCCGCTGCGGTAAACGAGGGGTGGTGAATCGTGACGCGCTCGTCGCCGAGGGCCTCTCTCTCCGCTGGCCGCGGGGCCCCGAGGTGCTGCGCGGGGTCAGCGTGCGCGTCAGCGTCGGCGAATTCGTTGGCGTTCTGGGCCCCAACGGCGCGGGCAAGAGCACGCTGCTGCGGGCCTGCGCCGGCCTGCTCGGGCTCGACGCGGGAGAGGTCCGCGCGGGAGGTCTGCCACTCGCAGGGCTCGATGCCCGCGCGCGTGCGCAGACCCTGGCGTATGTGCCGCAGACCGAGGCCGTGCCCGAGGCGCTGAGCGTGCGCGACTACGTCTCCCTCGGCCGCGCGCCGTGGACCACATGGACGGGACGGCTTACCGCCCGCGACCGCGCCGCGGTGGACGCGGCCCTCGCGCGAGGCCAGCTGCTCGCCCTCGCCGATCGCCCGCTGGGCACCCTCTCGGGGGGCGAGCGGCGGCGCTGTCAGGTGGCCCGAGCGCTGGCGCAGGGCGCGCGCTTCACGCTCCTCGACGAGCCCATGGCCTCCCTCGACCTGCACCAGCAGGTCGCCCTCGCGGAGCTGCTGCGCGGCATCGCCGACGAGGGCGGCGCGGTGCTCGCGGCGATGCACGAGGTGAACCTCGCGGCG
>JBILLI010000064.1:0-18396 GCA_044376155.1 Polyangiales bacterium | reverse complement strand
AGCGGGACCTCGAAGGTGAGCTCGTCCACCGCCGCGGTGACCGTGAGGCCGCCGCTGTGGCGCATCGAGCACACGCCGCCCGCGAGGTCGGTCCACGCCATGACCTGACCGCCGAAGGCCTTGCCGAGCGCGTTGGCGTGCTCGGGGAACACCAGCTGGGTCATCACGGTCTTCGACGCGTCCACGGTCTTTGCTGCCAGGTCCATCGCTTCGCTGATCTCCCGCGCCACGGCGCTCAAGGTGCGCGGTCGTGCCGTCGTTGCTGACGACATGCGCCGCGCACCGGGGCGCAGGAGTACCGCGACGTGCACCGTGCCTCAATGCTCGCGCTGATCACCGCGCTCTCGGCCGGCGCCTCGGCGCACGCGCAGGGGCGGCCGCGGGTCGGCGACCTCGCGGTCGAGGTCGCGCTGGGCCGCTCGCTGACCTTCGTGCGCAACCCCATCGGCCGCACCATCAGTGACATCTCCGACCCGTGGACCACCCGACTCGCCGCAGGGGTCTCCCTCGGAGGTGGCGTCTGGATCGAGGGGGTGATGCGCGCGACCCCGTCGGAGTCGTTCGACCAGGTGCGATGGTTCACCTTCGGCGCGGGGATGCGCCTCGACACGTCGGACAGCGCCGCGCTCTCGACCTCGCTGCGCATGGGGTGGAGCGGCACCCTCACCGCGGGCCTGCAGCACGGCGCGCACGCGGCCTTCGCGGTGAACATCCGCCCGGTGCGGGCGTTCACCCTCTTTCTCGAAACGGGCGTCGAGGCCTTCCCCGGCATGTCCTTCGAGCGGACCACCGTGAACCAGCGCGTGCGCGAGCAGAGCCTCGTGGTGGGCACGCTCTGGTACGGCGGGGGCGTGCGCTTCACGCTGTGACCGTCGGCGCCCCGCGACGGGGGCGACACGCGCGGATTCGCGGACTACCCTGCGCCCGCACGCCATGCCCGTCGACTGCGAGAAGCCCTCGGTCCCACTGCCCAGCGACGCGCCGTCGGCGCCCCCGGCCGCGCACGATCCCGCGCAGATCCTGGTGAGCGAAGACGCCGCCACGGGCGTGGCCCTTGGCGAGGTCACGCTCTCCGACGAGGGCGCCGCCCGCGAGGCCGTGCGCCGCGCCCGCAGCGCGGTGGCGCAGTGGTCCGCGCTGTCGGTGGGTGAGCGGGCGGAGCAGGTTCGGCGCGCGGGCGAGCGCCTCCTCGATGACGCACCCGAGCTCACGCGGATGCTCCAGCGGGAGTGCGGGATGACGCGCACCGAGGCGCTAGCCCTGGAGCTCCTGCCCGCGGTGCACCACGCGCGGTGGGCCGCCGACGAGGCCGAGGAGGCCTTCGGGGACCGCGAGGGGCACCCGAGCCTGCACCCACACCGCGACTTGCTGATCCGTCAGCGGCCGCATGGCGTGGTGGCCGTGTGCTCCCCCTGGAACGCCCCCCTCGCCCTCCCCCTCGGCGCCCTCTTCGACGCGTTGCTCGGGGGCAACGGCGTGGTGCTGAAGCCCTCACGCTCGGCGCCGCTCACCCTCCGCGCGGCCCGTGAGTCACTCGTGCGCCGGGGCATCCCGCGGGACCTCGTGACCATCGCGTACGGCGGCGCGCCGGTGGGCGAGACGTTGATCTCCTCGGGGGTCGACCGGGTGGTCTATGCGGGGTCTGAG
Source organism: Polyangiales bacterium (assembly GCA_044376155.1). GTDB lineage: Bacteria > Myxococcota_A > Polyangia > Polyangiales > JAWKRB01. Next base: position 16,749 of record JBILLI010000064.1, on the reverse strand, counting down.
GCCTCGGGCCGACGGCTCGCGCTGCAGTGCGCCGCACGATTGATCCCGCTGACCCTGGACCTCGCGTCGAGCGCGCCGGGCGTGGTCTGCCGCGACGCTCCGCTCGGTCGCACCGTGGCCGCGGTCATCGCCGCGCGCTTCGCCCACGCCGGGCAGCGGCGAGCCTCGCTGCAGCGGCTGTTCGTGCACGCCTCGCGGTGGAAGGACGTCACCGAAGCGCTCACCGAGGCCGTGCGCGAGCTGCGCCCCGGCGACCCGGGATGGACCACCACCGACGTCGGTCCCGTGAAGCGCCCGCGCAACCTCGACCTGCTCGAGGAACAGATCGCCGACGCCCTTCGCCACGGCGCCACCATCGCCGCGGGCGGCGAGCGCCTGGGCAACGGACGTCTCCACGCCCCGACGCTTCTCCTCGGGTGCACGCCCGACATGCGCGTGCTCCGCGAGGTGGTCACGGGGCCCGTGCTGCCCGTGATGCGCGTCGACGACGAGCACGCCGCCACGGCCTTCGCGTCGCACCCCTCCCCCGGGCCCGTGGCCTACGTGTTCACCGACGACGAGGACCGCGCGAGAGAGCTCGCCGCGCGCATCCCCGCGGGCTGTGTGGTGGTGAACGACGCGCTGGTGGCCGAGGGTCTGCCCGACGCGCCGTGGGGCGCCGACGCGCCGCGGGGGATGGGACGACGCGGCGGGGCCGACGCGATGCGCGCGATGGCGCGGTCGCAGGTCGTGGCGACGTCGCCCTTCAACCTCCCCGAGCGCGCGCTGCACTGGCCGCCCTACTCCGCGGCGCGCGAGGCCGCGGTGCACAGACTCTCCCGCGCGCTCCACGGGCGCTACGCGCTCCTCGGCGCCCTCGCGGACCTCTGGTAACGCGCGTTGACGTCCTTCGCGGCCGCGTGCTAGCCCCTTCGCGCCTCGCGCCGCGGGATCGAGTGTTCGCTCCGCACAAACGGCGCGTGAGGAGGTACATGCGTCGTCTCGTCGCCCCGGTCGCTGCGCTCTCGCTCTCCCTCGCCCCCGCGCTCGCGACGGCGCAGACCGGTCAGCCCGCCTCCCCCTCGACCCGCGCCACGAGCGGCACGCCGGAGCCCTCGCCCACGAACACCGAGGCCCGCGAAGCCGCCGCCGCGGAGAGCGGTCGCACCGAGCCCACCCCCGCGCCGACCAACCTCCTCGATCGCGTCGGACAGATGTTCGTGCTCCACGGGTACCTCCGGGTGCGCCCCGAGCTCATGGCCGACTTCGACCTCGGATGGGCCAACCCCGCCCTCTCGGCCTCGGCCTACGCGCGCGGCAATGTCCCGTGGATCCGCAACCCCGACGGGCTGATCCAGAACCTCTGCTCCACCGACCCGGCGCCCGGCACGACGATGCGCACGCCGGGCAACTGCACGGGCTCGACGCAGACCATGGCGAACATGCGCCTGCGGGTGAACCCCGAGATCCACGTCACCGACAACATCGCGATCCACGCGCAGATCGACATCCTCGACAACCTGATCCTGGGCTCGACCCCGCAGGGCTACTACGCCCGCGCAGGCGCGGCGGTGTCGCCGTGGGCGCCGGTCACCGCGTTCTCGCAGACGCAGGTCCCGCCCACCGAGCAGAACTCCCTGGTCCCGTCGATCATGGTGAGCCGCGCGTGGGCCGAGGTCACCAACCCCACGCTCGGACAGATCCGCTTCGGCCGCATGCCGGGCCAGTGGGGCCTCGGCATCCTCGCGAACGCCGGCAACGGCATCGACAGCGATTTCCAGACCCACACCGACCGACTGATGTACGCGCTGCGCGTACGGTCCATCGGGCTCTTCGCGGCGGCCTTCTACGACTTCGCCTCCACCGGCGCGACCAGCCAGTCGGTGCGCTACGAGCCCGGGCAGGGCCAGCCCATCGACGTCTCCATGCTCGACGACGTGCGGCAGTACGGCTTCGCCGTGGGGCATCGCGAAGACCCCGCCGAGGCCCGACGACGCCTCGTGCGCGGCAGCCTCGTCTGGAACGGCGGCCTCTACGCGCTCTACCGGCACCAGCTCCTCTCGGGGGAGCTCAGCGTCGACACCATGGGCGATCCCCGCACCGTCGGCACCAGCAGCAACTACCGAGACTCCTTCCTCGCGCGCCGCGCCCAGGCCGGGGTCTTCGACCTCTGGTTCCAGCTCCTGCACCGCAACTTCCGCTTCGAGATGGAGGCCGCGTTCATCTACGGCGAGCTGTCCATCGACCAGTCCGCGGGCGGCACGGGCGAGCGCAGGTACGAGATCGCGCAGTTCGGCGGCGCGATGGAGTTCGAGTACCGCCTGCTCAACAACCGCCTCTCGCTGGAGTTCAAGACCGGCTTCGCGACGGGCGACGCCGACGTCGAGGGGCTGAACTTCCACAACGCGCAGCTCGCCCCGATCCGCGCGCAGGCCCGCTCGCTCTCCACGTTCCGCTTCAACCCCGACTACCGCATCGACCTGATCCTCTGGCGGCAGATCTTCCGGCAGGTGTCGGGCGCGTACTACTTCCGCCCCGCGGTGACCTACGCCTTCGTCGACCGCCCCGGCGGCGACCGCTTCTACGGCCGCGCCGCGGTGATCTGGTCGCGCGCGTCGGAGTTCGTGCAGACCACGGGCAACGCCGCCGACCTCGGCGTCGAGATCAACGCCGAGCTCACGTACATGTCCAACTACCGCGACCAGACCTTCGGCGCCGCGCCCGCCCCCGGCTTCTTCGCGTCGGTGCAGTACGGCGTGCTCTTCCCGATGGCCGGCCTCGGCCCCATTGAGTCGCTGCGCAGCGCGGGCGGCGAGTTCTCGAACTTCTCCTTCGCCACCGCCCAGACCCTCCGCGGCGTCGTCGGCGTCACGTACTGACAGACAACGTCACCGATCGCGTTGCGCGGCAGCGACTTCGCGCGCACCCTCACGCGCACTGTGAAGGGTACGAGCTACGTCTGTCAGCAGTGCAGCACCGTGCACGCCAAGTGGACCGGCCGGTGCACCGGCTGCGGCGAGTGGAACACCGTGGTCGAAGAGGCCGTGCCGCGCGGGGTGAAGTCCTCGCGCGCGCGGGGCTCCATCGCGGTGAGCAGCACCGGCGCCAAGGTGGTCACCCTCGCCGACGCGCTCAGCGAGGAGTCGCGCGCGCCGCGCACCCCCGTGGGAATGACCGAGGTCGACCGCGTGCTCGGCGGGGGCCTGGTCACGGGCTCGGTGGTTCTCGTGGGCGGAGAGCCCGGGGTGGGCAAGAGCACCCTGCTGCTGCAGGTGGTCGCGAGCATCGCCGCGAAGGACCCGGGCCGCGGCGGCGTGCTCTACGTGAGCGGCGAAGAGAGCGCGGCGCAGGTCGCGGGGCGCGCGCGACGGCTCGGGGTGCGCGAGCACGACGCGCTGCGGCTGCTGGCCACGGGAGAGCTCGACGAGGTCGAGTCGGCGATCGCCAAGACCGACCCGGCGATCATCGCCATCGACTCGGTGCAGACGCTCCGCGCGAGTGAGCTCGAGAGCGCCGCGGGCTCCGTCGCGCAGCTCCGCGAGGTCACCGCGCGGCTGGTGACGCTCGCGAAGCAGCAGTCGCGCACCATGGTGCTCATCGGGCACGTCACCAAAGACGGATCTCTCGCGGGGCCGAAGGTGCTCGAGCACCTCGTCGACGTGGTGCTGGCCTTCGACGGGCAGCGCAGCGGGGGCCCGCGCATCCTGCGAACGGTGAAGAACCGCTTCGGCGCGTCGGGCGAGCTCGCCGTGCTGGAGATGTCGAAGGACGGCCTGCGCGAGGTGCCCGACCCCTCCTCGCTGTTCCTCTCCGAGCGACCGAAGGACGTGCCGGGCTCGGTGGTGATCTCCTCGGCCGACGGCGCGCGGCCGCTGTTGCTGGAGGTGCAGGCGCTGGTCACCCCCTCGGCGATGCCCTCGCCGCGGCGCGTGGCCACGGGCATCGACGCGACGCGGCTGGCGATCCTCACCGCGGTGCTCTCGCAGCGGGCGGGGCTCGCGCTGCGCGACCGGGACGTGTTCGTGTCGGTGGCGGGCGGCGCGTCCATCGAGGAACCCGCGGCCGACCTCGCCATCGCGTGCGCGCTGGCCTCCAGCGTGGTCGACCTCGCCCTCCCCGCCGACCTGGTGGTCTTCGGCGAGGTGGGGCTCGCAGGCGAGGTGCGCGCGGTGCCGCGGTGCACACCCCGGCTCGAAGAAGCGGCGAAGCTGGGCTTTCGTCGCGCGCTCATCCCGCGCGCGAACGTCGAGCGGGGTGAGGCGCCGCCGGGCATCGCGGTGCACGGCGTGGCCCACAGCCGTGAGGTCGCGGCGTGGATCGAGCGCAAGGCCGGGAGCTGAAGCCTCCTGGAGCTCCAATGAGATTCATCCGTGCAGTGGTTGCCCACGAAACAAACCCGTGGGACCACCAACCATCATGGCGGAGAAGTTGACAGGGGCGCTTCGAGAGAACCCGATCTTCCTCACCACCCGCGCGGCGCTGGCCCTGGCGGCGCGGTGCCGCAAGGCGCTGAAGGCCCGCGGGGTCGACGACCTCACGCCCGCGCAGCTCGCGGTGCTGGCCGCGCTTGAGGCCACCGAGGCGCTCACGCCGACGCAGCTCGCGCGGGCCATCTGCTACGAGAAGTCGACGCTCACGCCGATCCTCGACCGGCTCGAGAAGACGGGCCTGGTGCTGCGCGCGAAGGACCCGAAGGACGGGCGCCTGCAGCGACTCTACGTGACGAAGAAGGGCAAGCGCCGCCACAAGGAGGTCGAGGCGGTGCTCGAGGCCGTCACCCAGGAGCTGCTGATGAAGCTCCCGCGCAAGGTCCTCAAGCACCACGCCGCGTTCTGCGAGGCGGTGCTTGAGGAGCCCGACGCGGCCTGAAGGGCGTCACCCCTTCACGCAGAGCACCTGCTTCAGCGTGTGGGCGACCTCGACGAGGTCGGCCTGCGCGGCCATGACGGCGTCGATGTCCTTGTAGGCGAGCGGGGTCTCGTCGATCACGTCGAGGTCCTTGCGGCACTCCACGCCCTCGGTCGCCCGCGCGTGGTCCTCGACGGTGAACGCCGCCCGCGCCGCGGTGCGCGACATGCGCCGGCCCGCGCCGTGGGAGCACGAACAGAAGCTCTGCTCGCTCCCCTTCCCACGCACGATGTACGAGCGCGCGCCCATGGACCCCGGGATGATCCCGAGCTCCCCGGCGCCCGCACGCACCGCGCCCTTGCGGGTCACATACACCCGCTCGCCGTAGTGCCGCTCCACCGCCACGTAGTTGTGGTGGCAGTTCACGGCCTCGAGCGTCGCCTCGAAGTCGGGCAGCAGCCCCGTGCGCCGCAGCGCATCGAGCGCCGCGCGGAGCATCACCTCGCGGTTCGTCGCCGCGAAGCGCTGCGCCCACGAGACCCCGCGGAGGTACGCGCCGAAGTGCGTCGAGCCCTCGGGCAGGTACGCGAGGTCCTGGTCGGGGAGGCTCACGAACCAACGGCGCATCTCCTCCCGCGCGAGGGCGATGTAGTGCGAGCCGATGCGGTTCCCGACGCCGCGCGAGCCCGAGTGCAGCATCACCCAGACCGCCTGCGCCTCGTCGAGGCACAGCTCGATGAAGTGGTTCCCCGAGCCCAGCGTGCCGAGGTGCTCCGCGGTCACCCCGCGGCCCACCCGGGGCGCGTCCTCGAGCACGGCCGCGTAGTCATCCCGCAGCGTCGCCCACGCCGATGACACCGCCTCGGGCACGTGACGCCACGCGCCGCGGTCACCGGACCCGCCGTTGTCGGTGCGCCCGTGGGGCACCGCGCGCTCGATGGCCGAGCGCAGAGACTTCAGCGAGTCGGGCAGCTGCGACGCCGTGAGCGAGGTGCGCACGGCGATCATCCCGCAGCCGATGTCCACGCCCACCGCCGCGGGGATGATGGCCCCGCGCGTCGCGATCACCGAGCCCACCGTGGCGCCGCGGCCCGCGTGCACGTCGGGCATCACGGCGACGTGCTTGTGCACGAAGGGCATCGCCGCCACCCGACGGAGCTGCGCCTCGGCCTCGGCCTCCATCTCCACGCCGTGCACCCAGGCGCGCACCGGCACACCGCCCTCGACGTTCATCACCTTGTGCGACAGCGCGTTGCTCATGACCTTCTCCTCACCCGAATCCCTTCGCACCGCGCGTGCCACGCCGACGTCCCGGAGATCCCTCGCACAGGGTGATCCCCTGGGATAAGATCACGATCCCTATGGCGAAGCGACGCGACACCGTGCTCATCGGTCTGCTGGGCTCCGAGCTCGACAAGGGCGCCCGCCCCGACCGCTGGCACCGCTGGCGGCCGAGCGTGGCCGCGTGTCAGCACGCCGACCTGCGCATCGACCGCTTCGAGCTGATGATCCAGGCGAAGCACCGCCCCCTCGGGGAGCTCGTGGCGCGCGACCTCGCCGAGGTCTCGCCGCACACGAAGGTCAACCTCGTGGAGCTCGCGCTCAACGACCCGTGGGACCTCGAGGAGGTCTACGGCGCCCTCCACGACTACGCCCGCGGCGCGAGCCTGCACCCCGACGACGAGGACTACCTCGTGCACATCACCACGGGCACCCACGTCGCGCAGATCTGCATGTTCCTGCTCGCCGAGTCGCGGCACCTCCCCGCGCGGCTGCTGCAGACCTCGCCCGCGCGCCGCGACGCCGAGGGCCACGCCTCCCCCGCGGGCACGTGGCGGGTCATCGACCTCGACCTCTCGCGCTACGACCGCATCGCCTCGCGCTTTCGCCGCGAGCAGCGCGACGCCATCGCCACCCTCAAGGCCGGCATCGCCACGCGCAGCGCGGACTTCAACCGCCTCATCGAGCGCATCGAGTTCGTGGCGGCGAACTCCCGCGCGCCGATGCTGCTCACGGGCCCCACGGGCGCGGGAAAATCTCAGCTCGCCCGGCGGGTGTACGAGCTGCGTCGGGGACGTCACCTCGTGCGCGGCGAGTTCGTCGACCTCAACTGCGCCACGGTGCGCGGCGACGCCGCGGCGTCGATGCTCTTCGGCCACGTGAAGGGCTCGTACACCGGCGCGCTCAGCGACCGGCCGGGGCTGCTGCGCAAGGCCGACGGGGGCGTGCTCTTTCTCGACGAGATCGGCGAGCTCGGGCTCGACGAGCAGGCCATGCTCCTGCGCGCGCTGGAGGAGGGAGTCTTCTACCCCGTGGGCAGCGACCGCGAGGTGCGCTCGCAGTTCCAGCTCATCGCGGGCACCAACCGCGACCTCGCGGGCGACGTCGCCGCGGGGCGCTTTCGCGACGACCTCCTCGCGCGCATCAACCTCTGGACCTTTCGCCTCCCGGGCCTGCGCGACCGCAGCGAGGACATCGACGCGAACCTGGACTACGAGCTCGATCGCGCCGCGGCCACCCTGGGCACCCGCGCGACCTTCAGCCGCGAGGCGCGCGAGCGCTTCCTCGCCTTCGGCACCGCGCCCGACGCGCTCTGGCGCGGGAACTTTCGCGACCTCAACGCCGCGGTGACCCGCATGGTCACCCTCGCCCGCGGCGGTCGCATCGACGTCGCCATCGTCGACGAGGAGTGCGCCCGGCTGCGCTCCCAATGGGCCGCCTTGCGTGGCAGCGACGCGAAGGTCGCCGACGACGGCGGCGGCGATGACGCCACCCTGGAGTCGGTGCTCGGCCGCGAACGCGCCGAGGCCCTCGACCGCTTTGACCGCGTGCAGCTCGCCGATGTCATCCGCGTGTGCCGCGCGTCGAGCTCGCTCAGCGCCGCGGGGCGCGTGCTCTTCGCGGCCTCGCGGGCGCGCAAGTCCTCGGTGAACGACGCCGACCGCCTGCGCAAGTACCTCAGCCGCTTCGAGCTCACGTGGCCGGACGTCTCTACCGCGCGAACGTGACCCACGACCGCTCGGCCCCACGCTGGATCATCTCGCGGACCTTCTCGGCGCTGCGCGGCAGCGGCTCGATGACGCGCGGCGAGACCTCCTCCGCGACGCCGCCGCCCCGCGGGTCCTTCGGGGCGGCGCCCTCCAGCACGGCGCGGAGCGCGAGCAGCGCGGGCTCGAGCTCTCGCCGCGGGCCGTTGAGCGCCGGGAGCACCTTGCCGAGCACGGCGTGGTCGAGCCACCACGTCGGCGGCGCGTCGATGCCCTCGCGCTCGCAGAGCTGCACGAAGCGCAGCACCTCGGTGACCACCCGAAACCCGAAGGGCCGACCGTGCGCGGCCACGGCCTCGTAGAGCGCGTCGACCCGCGCGCCCACCCCGTCACGCCCCATCGCCAGGACCATCGCCCGCACGGGATCGTCCGCGCTCGAAGGATCGAGCAGCGCGGCCCGCTCGTCGTCACTGGCGGCGCTCACGCGCGGTCGGTCGCCCACCCACGACCGCGCCAGGGCGCTCGGCGGCAGCGGGGTGAACTCCCACGTCCACGCCCGGTCGATGACCTTCGGCGAGAGCGCGTGGGTGGTCTCGTCGACGTTCACCGTGGCGAGAAAGAACACGTTGGGCGGCACGCGCAGCGCGGGCGGGATCGACCGCGTCCCGTCGGCGCTGGGGATCGATGACGCGCGTCCGTGCAGCGGCATCGGCGCGCCGCTCTCCATCGCCGAGAGCACCTCGGCGAGGTAGTGCTCCACCCGCGCGAGGTTCATCTCGTCGAGGATGATGAAGTGCGGCTCGGTGGGCTCGTCGCGGGCGTGCAGCAGCACCCGCAGCGCTTCGGTGTCCTCCCACACGCCCTTGAGCGCGTTGAGCCACCCCAGGAGCCCGCGCGAGTCGAGCCAGTCGGGGCGCACGGGCACCACCGCGACCCGCGTCGCCGACGGCGTCGCCCCCTCGGTGAAGAAGCGCGCGAGCGACACCGCCACCCGGGTCTTGCCCGTGCCCGACACCCCCGCGAGCACGGCGAAGGGCTTCGTTCGTAGTCCAACGATCAGCGCGCGGACCAGCTCCGGCCGCAGCACCACCCCCTGCGCCAGCGCGAAGCGCATGAAGCGCTGCGAGATCGCCTCGAGGTTGGTCTGGCGCAGCAGCCCCGCGAGCTCCCACGCCCTCGCGCGCTCGCGCTCGGCGCGCACCGGCGCGTCGTCCGGGAAGACATCGAGTCCGCCCAGCGCGCGCTCCGCGGCGAGCGCCAGCACGGGTCGCATCGCCGGGTGCGAGAGGCACTCCCGCAGCGCGTCGTCGTCGACGCCCAGCACCCCGTGCTCACGCAGGCGCGCCACGCCCCGCGCCGCCGAGGGCGCCAGGCGCACCGGCACCTCCGCGGCCACCGAGACCGGGTCGGCGAACGACCGCGCGCCCCGGGTCACCGCACGCAGCATCGCCGCCACCGCCACGGCCACGTCGCCCGACGCGTCGCCGAGGCAGAGCCCGAGCAGCGACTCCAACGCCGGGGACTCGTCGGTGCGCGGCGCCCGCGGTCCCGCGGTGTAGATCTCCGCGCGCGCCGCGAGCCCCGGGTCTCGCTCCCCCCGCGCCGCGAGCCACCGCGAGAGCCGCGCGTGCAGGCCGCGGTCGGAGCCCGCGAGGGCGCAACCCGGGACCCTCGGAGGCACCTCAGGCTCGTCGTGCAGCCGCGTCATCGCGAGGCTCGCGGGCCGCATCGCCGCGAAGGACATCGGCGCGAACCACCCGCTCACGGGATCGTACGCGTACGTACGACCCTGCGGCAGGAGCCCAGACGGTGGCGCGCCCACCCCCGCCGCGCGCTCCTCCCAGCGAAGAGACCGCACGCCCTCCCGCAGGTCCTCGGCGCAGGTCGCGAACGAGGGCGGGGTCGTTGCGTCGAGCGCCCCCAGGAGGCGCGCCAGCGACGCGAGCCGCCCGAGGGCCTCAGCCACGCGACGCGTCAGGGTCTCGCCCGCGTCGATGCCCTCCAGGTGCCACGAGAACGCCGCGCTGCCGCCGGTGGCGCGCGCCCACTCGCTCTCTGACACCGTGACGCCATCGTCGCGCAGGTGAAGGGCCGCGCCCGCCGCGCGGAGCACCGCGAGGTGGTCGAGCAGCGCGTCACCGAGCGCCCGACGACGACGCGCGCCCTCGGCCACGAAGCGCCCCCGAGGACCCTCGCGCCCGTAGCCCCAGCGCACCACCAGCGCGTTCGACGCCAACGCGATGACGAAGCGAGGACCGAGGACGCCGCTGCGCTCCCACGCCCACCCCGCGTACAGCGTCACGGCCCGGGGCGAGGAGCGCACCGCGCGAAGCGGCACGAGCTCTGGCAGCAGAAGCTCGACCCGCGCGCAGAGGGCCTGAAGCTGCGTCAACAGCGCGGCGCCTCGCGCGCGTCGGGACTCAAGGTCCGACGCGGGGGAGGCGAGGCGCAAGCGGTGCAGCGCGAGGTCGATCATCGTCGCAGGGAGGCGGCAGTGTAGTGGACCGGACGCAAATTTCCGTCGGTGCCGGGACCGTCGCCGTCGTGTAGTCTCCCGCGTCCCCACTCGGGGCGGCGCGCGCGCGACGTCCCACGCAAGGAGGCAGGTGCCAGCATGAGCGGAATCGCTGCGGGATCTCGGGTCATGGCGTCTTGGCTCGGCGGCGGTTTCGCCCCCGGCACGGCGGCCGAGGTGAACCCTGTGACAGGCCTCGTGAAGGTGCGCTTCGACGACGGCCGTGAGGCCTGGGTCAGCGCGATGAACGTGCGCATCGCCCCGAACGCCGCCCCGCCGCAGGCCGCGGCGCCTCCTCCCATGGCGACCCCCTTCGGCGCGGGCATCGCCGCGGCGGCTCCCTTCGCCGCGGTCGCAGCGGGCGGAATGCTCGGCGGCAATCCTCTCGCGGGCTTCTTCAACCGCGGCGCCGCGCCCGCCGCGCCCGCCGCCCAGATGCCGCCGCAGGCCGCGGGGCCCGCCAACATCGCGACCTTCGGCAACGCCCCCGCAGCGCCCGTGGGGCCCGCCAACATCGCGACCTTCGGCAACGCCCCCGCAGCGCCCGCGCAGGGCTTCAATCCCTTCGCCGCCCAGGGCGCCCCCGCGCAACCCGTCGCGCAGCCCGCAGCCCAGCCCGCGCAGGGGTTCAATCCCTTCGCCGCCCAGGGCGCCCCCGCGCAACCCGTCGCGCAGCCCGCGCAGGGGTTCAATCCCTTCGCTCCTCAGGGCGCCCCCGCGCAGCCCGTCGCACCGCCCGCGCAGCCCGCGCAGGGGTTCAATCCCTTCGCTCCCCAGGGCGCACCCGCGCAGCCCGTCGCACCGCCCGCGCAGGGGTTCAATCCCTTTGCACCGCAGGGCGCCCCCGCGCAGATCGCGGCCCCGATGGCGCCCCCCGCGCAGGGCTTCAACCCCTTTGCGCAGCAGGGGGTGATGCCGTCCATTCCGCCGACCAGCGCGAATCCCTTCGCCACGGCGCCGGGCAACATCGCGTCGACGCAGGCGATGCCCACGCCGCCTGCGCCGCCCGACGCGATCGCCCCGCCCGGAGAGTTCCGTCCGTTCCGCCCGGCCGAGGCCGCGCCGCCCGCCGAGGCCGCGCCGAACCCCTTCGCGGGATCGCCGGCGCAGCCCCCTCAAGGCGCGGGCTTCAACCCCTTTGCGCCGCCCGCGGCGCAGCCCCCCGCGGCGCCGGCGGAGTTCAACCCCTTCGCGCCGCCCGGCTCTCGGGGATGACGCCCGCGGCCCTCCACGGAGCACGCACATGACCGAGTCTGTTCGCACCCTGAAGAACCTCATTGATGGTCAGTCCGTCGACGCGCGCGGCGGCGCGACGATCCCCGTGCGGGACCCCTCCACGGGGCGGATCGTGGCCGAGGTCCCGCGCTCGTCGGGCGCCGACGTCGACGACGCCGTCGCTGCCGCGCGTCGCGCCTTCACCCCGTGGAGCCGCACGCCGGCGCCGGTGCGCGGGGAGCTGCTGTTCCGCGCGGCCGCGGTGCTCACCGAGCGCCGTGACGCCATCGCCGCGGTGATGGCCGCGGAGATGGGCAAGCGGCTCGAAGAGGCGCGCGGGGACATTCAAGAGGCCATCGACACGGCCTACTACGCAGGCGCAGAAGGGCGACGGCTGTTCGGGCACACCGCCCCCAGTGAGCTGCGCGCGAAGATGGGGTTCACCCTGCGCCGCCCCATCGGCGTGGTGGGGGTGATCACCGCGTGGAACTTCCCCGTGGCGGTGCCGAGCTGGAAGATCCTCCCGGCGCTGGTGTGCGGCAACACGGTGGTGTGGAAGCCCTCGGAGCAGGCCCCCGAGAGCGGCGCGATGTTCGCGCAGGCGCTGCTCGACGCGGGTGTTCCCGGCGGCGCGCTGAACGTGGTGCACGGCCTCGGCGAAGAGGTCGGCGAGGTCATCGTGGGGCACGCCGACACGCAGGTGCTGGCGTTCACGGGCAGCACCGCGGTGGGCAAGCGCATCGCCGAGGTGGGCGGTCGGCGGCTCAAGCGTGTGTCGCTGGAGCTCGGCGGAAAGAACCCCGTCATCGTGATGCCCGACGCGGACCTCGATCTCGCGGTGGACGGGATCCTGTGGGGCGCCTTCGGCACCGCGGGGCAGCGGTGCACGGCCACCAGCCGGGTGATCTGCGTCGGGGATGTGAAGTCTCGCCTGCTGCCGCTCCTTCTGGAACGCACGGCGGCGCTGCGCGTGGGCGACCCCCGGGACCCGTCGGTGCAGGTGGGCCCCGTGGTCAGCGCGCGGCAGCAGGCGCGGATGCATGAGTTCGTGCAGATCGCGCTCCGCGAGGGCGCGACGCTGCGCTGCGGGGGGGTGATCCCCACCGAGGCGGCGCTCACGGCGGGGACCTTCTATCCCCCGACGATCCTCGACCACGTCACGCGGGGCTCGACGCTGGCGCTTGAGGAGGTCTTCGGGCCCGTGCTCGCGGTGCTCGAGGCGCGCGACCTCGACGACGCCATCGAGGTCGCCAACGAGGTGCGCTACGGCCTCTCGTCGTCGATCTACACCCGCGACATCAACGCGGCCCTGCACGCCGTGGAGCGCATCGACGCGGGAATCACCTACGTCAACGCCCCCACCATCGGCGCCGAGGCGCACTTCCCCTTCGGCGGCGTGAAGGAGACGGGCAACGGTCACCGCGAGGGTGGTTGGGCCCCGTACGAGTTCTTCACCGAGGTGAAGACGGTCTACATCGACTACTCCGGCGCGCTGCAGCGCGCGCAGATCGACAATCGCACGGAGTGATCGCGTCACATCCCCGGGCGAGAGCCTGCGCTCGGCCCGGGGACCGCCGCGGTCATTCGAAGATCACCGACCGCGCGACCACGTCGACGCCGCCGCGGTTGTCTTGTGTCGAGAACCACATCCGAGCGGTTCCCGCGGTGTCGGGCGCCTCCAGGGTGTTGCGAATCGGCCCCTCGGGGACGCGGTCGGTGTCGATGCGAAAGCTCCCGTCGAACTCACCGAGCGTGGTGAAGTATCCGAACACGAGCCGCTCGCGGGTGGGAACCGGCCGCGCCTGGGCGTTGAGCGCGCTGTAGGTCTCCCGCGCCTCGTTCGGCGCGCGGACCTCGATGGTGTACTTGCGACACGGCGTCGCGGCGCAGCGCGGCAGGCGCAGCGGCATGGCGGGGTCGAGCGTCACGGGGTCGGCCGTGCCCTCGCCGCGGTAGAGCACCACCTCGGAGACCCGGGGGTTGCGGTTCGAGGGCTCGGTCGCCGCGGGCGAGCGCACCGAGATCGAGCGGGTCATCGTCCAGCTCACCGCGTTGGCGCCGGTGCACGACGGGGTGTTGGTCGCGGGGTCGAAGCCGAGGGTGCCCGTGCACGCGACGGCCACGGCCTGCACGCGGGAGCGCCCCTGCGTGTCGATGGAGGTGATCGCGTTCGGCGGGAGCTGGTAGGTGACGTCGGCGCCCATCTGCACCGACGCGCCCTCGGGCGCGCAGCCGAAGCTGTTGCCGGTGATCGTGGCCTGCGCGCAGAAGACCCAGATGATCTGCACGGGCCGCGAGGGCTCCACGTTGTCGGCGGTGATGAGCCGCAGGCGCACCCGCTCGCCGGGCGCGATGTCGGTGATCGAGGGCGTCTCGGCGCGGTCGAGGTTCTCGATGGGCGCGGCGAGGATGCGAAAGGCGTTCACCTTCCACGCGGGGTCGAGGTCGTTGCCGCACGAGGGCGCGGCGAGGCACAGCAGGAGCGGCGCGGCGCGGCGGAGGGCGGGTCGCATGTCAGTACTCCACCCGCACGCCGAGGTTGGGGAAGATGGGGATCCCCGACACCGTCTGCGACTGCGTGAAGTTGTAGTTGTACTGAACCCCCTCGGGGTTGGAGTTGTTATACACGTTCAGCACTTCGAGGTAGAGGTTGAGGCTGCCGCGGGCCCAGCGCCAGGTCTTGTCGATGCGCACATCGAGCTGGTGGAAGGGGTCGTTGCGGGCCGAGACGGGCTGACCGGGGATCTGCAGATAGGTCCCTGAGTCTCCATTGAACACGCTGCCGGCCACGGGGGTGACGGGGTTGCCGCTGACGAGGCGAAAGCGCGCGCCGATCTCCCAGCCGCGCCCGAGCTGATAGCTGCCGATGACCGTGAGGATGTGGGTCTGGTCGAATTGAAAGACCCGGTAGGGCAGGCCCGGCGCGTCGCGGCGCTCGCTGCGCGAGATGGTGTACGCGAGCCAGCCGAAGAAGCGCGACGACGGGCGGTGGCGCAGGAGGATCTCCGCGCCGTAGATGCGCCCCACGCCGGTGTTGAGATAGGCCGGACCGTTGGGCGCGGTCTGCGACACCACCTGCGAGTCGAGGTCCTTGTAGAAGCCCTCGACGGAGGCGGTGACGTATTGGGAGAAGTTGTGCTCGATGCCCAGGCCGTACTGGATCGATCGCTGCTGCGCGAGGAAGGGGTTGCCCGTGGTGGTGCTCGGCTGGAACACGTTGGGCGCGCTCGAGCTCTGCTGCGGCTGCGGCGGTTGATCGAAGACGCCGACGCCGCCCTTGATGAACCAGTCTCGCAGGAACTCCCAGCGGAACGAGAAGCGCGGCTGCACCGCCCACACGCGGTTGGTGTCGCGGGCGTAGTCCACGCGCAGCGCGGGGATGAGCCGCAGCGAGGGCACGGGCGTGAGCTCGAGCTCGGCGTACGCGCCGGGGCGGTAGAGCACGTCTGACCCCGTGGTCGCGACCCGCACGGCCTGCGCGGGGTTGAACGACTGCCCCTCGGTGGGCGGGCGAATGCCGTTGAACGCGATCTCCGCGGGGCCGCCCACGATGTCGATGCCCACGTTCACCCGGGCGGTGCGGCTGGCCTGGTACTGCAGCTCGTAGCGGGCGTTGTACTGCCAGAACTTCAGGTCGAGCCCGAAGGCCTCGCCCGCGCCGAAGTTGATGACGTTGCGGCCGATCGAGAACATCGCCCGGCTGCTCAGGCGGTCGGAGAAGGTGTGCTCCCAGAGCAGCTGACCGACGTGGAAGCCGATGCCGGTCGAGAAGCTCGACGGGAAGCGCGGAGCCATGTCGTTGGGGCGGTTGAGGATCAGCGCGAACTGGTCATCGCTGCCGAGCACC
Source organism: Polyangiales bacterium (assembly GCA_044376155.1). Classification (GTDB taxonomy): domain Bacteria; phylum Myxococcota_A; class Polyangia; order Polyangiales; genus JAWKRB01. The sequence goes on along the minus strand of JBILLI010000064.1, from coordinate 1,358 downwards.
GCGAGGCGGATGCGGTCGCGGCGCCCGGGGCGGTACTCGAGCACGGCCTGATAGTCCCAGTAGACCGGGAGGTTGGTGATCGTCACCGCCTGGATGCCCGAGAGCACCGAGCCGAGGATGGCGTCGACGTAGCTGCGTCGGAACGACACCGCGAAGGAGAGGTCGCGGGTGATCGCCCCTTCGGCGAAGAGGCTCGCGTCGATGAGGTTGATGTTCCCGACGAAGCGAAAGCCCTGACGCCGCGGCGACCGCAGCCCCACGTCGACGATGCCGCCCTGCGCACGGCCGAAGCGCGCGGAGTAGTTGCCGGGGTAGAAATCGATGTGGTCCAGGAGCTCCGTGCTGATCACGGAGCTCAGCCCGCCGAAGTGGTAGACCAGCGGGATGCTCGTGCCGTCGGCGAAGATCTGCGTGTCTTGCGGCGTCGAGCCGCGCACGATGAGCAGGCCGTTGATCGAGCGCCCGACGCCGGGGAAGTTCTGCACCGCCCGCAGCGCGTCGCCGCCGGTGCCCGGCATGCGCAGGATCTCCTGGAACTCCAGCGTCTGCCGGGTGACCTCGCGGGCAGGGCGGCGCGCGCGGATCGTGGCCTCTCCCTGCGCCTCGGGATCCTCCGCGGGGCGCGCGGCGCGGCGCGTGGGGTCTTCGCGAGGGTCGAGTCGATAGGTGCCGTTGACGTCGTCGCGGTCGGCGAGGGTCTCGGACAGACGGAGGTCCTGAAAGCCCTCGGCCCGCACGCGCAGGTCCACGGTGCCGAGGACCTCGACCTCGAAGCGAAACCCGCCCGAGGCGTCGGTCACCTGCTGCATCGACGCGCCGTTGGAGAGCGCGATGGACACCGTCGCCCCCTCCACCGCCCGCTCATCGCCGCGCGCGTGGACCACTCCCCGAAGGATGGCCCGGTGTCGTGGCGCCACCGCCGCGCGCGCCGCCGCGAGGTTGAAGCGGTAACGGTACCGGATCGACGACGGGATCGCCGTCTCTCCCCGCCGCGCGGGCTCGAAGGTGAATCGCAGCGCCGCGGCCACGGCGGCCTCGTCGAGTCCGCTGCCCACCCCGGTCAGCACCCGCGCCTCGGTCACGCGCCCTTCGGCGTTGATCGCGAGTTGCAGCACCACCGAGCCCTCGACGTTCTGCGCCAGCGCCGCGGGGGGATAGTCCGCCTGCACGAACTGCTGCAACCGCGGGGGCTGAAGGGCGCCCTCCGCGGGGGCTGGGTCCGTCTGCGTGGTCGCGCCGATCTGCGCGGAGGCCGCGCCAGCAAACGTGACCACCGCAAGCCCGAGGGGCGCGATCTGAAGGGCGCGCACCAACCGACGATCTCTGCGCATGTGTGGTCGGTTAGATGCCCCGGGACG
>JBILLI010000118.1:0-14307 GCA_044376155.1 Polyangiales bacterium | reverse complement strand
ACCCCTGAGCGAAATCCATGCTCAGGGCAGCGTGGTCGCGCCCATGCCCAGGATCGTGCGGAACTCCGCGGCCGTCACCCGCGTTACGCTGAGCCGGTTGCGCGTGAGCATCTGCATCGCGGCGAGGGATTTGCGCCCGCGCACGGCGTCGAGCGACACGGGCTGCGCCAGCGGCGCCACGGGGGCGACGTCGACGCACGACCAGTCCTCGTCGCTCGTGGGGTCGGGGTACGCGACGCGCACGACCTCGGCCACGCCCACGATCTCCTTGCCCTCGTTGGAGTGGTAGAAGAGGCAGAGGTCCCCCAGCGCCATCGCGCGGAGGTTGTTCCGCGCCTCGTAGTTGCGCACCCCGTCCCAGCGCGTGCGCCCGTCGCTCACGAGCTGCGACCACGCGTACTTGAAGGGCTCGCTCTTGATGAGCCAATGCTGCCGTCGCGCCATGTGCGGGGGATACCAACGCGCCCCCGCGGGGCGCCACTTCTGCGCGCCGATCGACGGTCAGCGCGATGCGCCCCGGAGATGCTTCATCTCCTTCGCCGTGGCCGCCCACACAGCGGATCCCGACGCGTCGACGAAGAGGTAGCGCCGCGCCGCGCCCTCCCGCGTGTGTCCCTGCAGCAGCAAGACCACGCCCCGCGCGGCGGGCAGCGAGAGGCGCGCGCCCTCGAAGAGCCGCAGCGCGAGGTCCCAGGTGTGCACCCAGGCGCCCGTCGGCGCGTGCAGCCACCCCACCCGCGTTCGCCCCGACGGGACCTCTCCCCCCGCGCCCTGCGCCCGCCCCGTCACCGCCACGGCGACGTGCGCGCCGTCGGGGCTCGGGCAGACCGCGATGTGGGGTAGGCGTCGCAGCGCGTCGCGCAGCTCGTCGCGCGCCGCGCCAGGGGTGAACAGCCGCGCGGCCTCGCGGGCGAGCGTCGTGAGCGGCGCGTGCTCCAGCAGCGACGAGAGGCCGTACGCGCGCAGCAGCGGGATCGCCGACCCCGCGAGCCCCTCGACGCCCGCGGGGTCACCGAGGTGAAGCCGCGCGCGCGCCGCGTCGAGCCGAGCGCGCTGCGTCGCCGCGCGGTCGTGATAGCGGGTCACGAACGCGCGCAGGCGATCGCGGTCCGCGGTCGGCCCGTCGGCCCACACGTCCTCGATGAGCCGCCCCACCACCGGCGGCTCGTCGCCCTCGTCAGGCCATGGCCGCTCCGGCGCTTCGCGCGTCGGCCACGCGTGGGCCTCACGCACCATGAAGGGCTCGGCGCGTTCGAGCGCGTCGGCGAGCAGCGCGGCGCGGCGCGGGCACGGACTGCGGTCGAGGCCGGTCTGCGCGCGGCACCAGCGGCGCACGAGGAAGGGGAGCGCCCCCTGGAGCGCCTCAGGGCAGGGGTCGGTCACGAGGTGCCGCAGGCACACCAGCACCAGGAACTCGTCGCGCTGAAGCGAGGCGTCGCCCAGCACCGCGAGGGCCAGGGCGCTCGTCACGGCGCAGGGGCGCGACGCGGTCGCCATCACGACGACGCAGCCCAGGGCCTCGGTGTCTCCGTGGTCCAGGGCGCCGAGCAGCGCGCGCGCGTCGGCGAAGCACGCCGACACCGGGCGAACGTTGTAGGGGACCTCGGCGTGCGCGGTGATCCACGCGACACCGTCGTCGGCCAGGGCCGCGCGCAGCGCGTGATCCACCGCGAGGGCGAAGGTCATCGGGAAACGAAGGTACCGCCGAAGTCCCTGATGACGCGCCAGAAATTCTTCGACCGCCCAACACCTGAAGCCCCGACTGGGCGACCATGGTCGAACGACGGAACGCGCGGTGCGCGTCCGCTTCTCCTGAAAGGGACACTCCTTGCACATCTACCCTCGTACCCCTTCCCTCCACGCTCTCTCGTGGCTCCTCGCGGCCGCGATCGGCGTGGGATGCACCGGGTCCCCAATCCTCGGTTCTCTCGGCGACGCCAGCGACGCCAGCGCGTCGGCCGACGTCAGCGACGTGCCCGCCGACGTCGCCGCCGACGTCGCCCTCGACACCCCGCCGATGGACCGGCCGCCCACCTGCATGACCGGCGAGGTCGTGTGCAACAACGCCTGCGCGAACCTCCAGACCAGCGCGGCGAACTGCGGCGCGTGCGGCATGGCCTGCCCCGCGGGTCAGGCGTGCATGGCCGGTCGCTGCGGCACGGTGTGCCCGGCCGGGCAGCAGGCGTGCGCCGGCGGCGCGGGGAGCCCCGACGTCTGCGCGAACCTCCAGACCGACCGCAGCCACTGCGGCGCCTGCGGCATGGCCTGCGCCGCCGGGCAGGTGTGCGCCAACGGCATGTGCGCCCTGAGCTGCCCCACGACCCAGACCAACTGCAGCGGCACCTGCCGCGACGTGCAGACCGATCCCGCCCACTGCGGCGCGTGCGGCATGGCCTGCGCCGCCGGGCAGGTGTGCGCCAACGGCATGTGCGTGACCTCCTGCGCGATGGGCCTCACCGACTGCATGGGCTCGTGCCGTGACGTGCAGACCGACCGCGCGAACTGCGGCGCCTGCGGCACGGCCTGCGCCGCGGGCCAGGTGTGCTCCGCCGGGACCTGCGTGGTGAGCTGCCCGGCCGGACAGACCAACTGCACCGGCTCCTGCCGCGACGTGCAGAGCGACCGCGCCCACTGCGGCGGCTGCGGCATGGCCTGCGCCGCCGGGCAGGTCTGCTCCGCGGGCGTGTGCGTGACCTCCTGCGCCACCGGGCTCACCGACTGCACGGGCTCGTGCCGCGACACGCAGAGCGACCGCGCGAACTGCGGCGCCTGCGGGCGCTCGTGCGCCGCGGGCCAGGTCTGCTCCCAGGGCACCTGCGTGACCTCGTGCGGCATGGGCCTCACGAGCTGCGGCGGATCCTGCCGCGACACCCAGACCGACCGCGCCCACTGCGGCGCCTGCGGCACGGCCTGCGCCGCGGGCCAGGTGTGCTCCGCGGGCGCGTGCGTCGTGAGCTGCCCCGCGGGGCAGACCAACTGCGCGGGCTCGTGCCGCGACCTCGACTCCGACCGCGCCCACTGCGGCGGCTGCGGCATGGCCTGCGCCGCGGGGCAGGTCTGCTCCCAGGGCGCGTGCGTGACCTCGTGCTTGACCGGGCTCACCAACTGCGCGGGCTCGTGCCGCGACACCCAGACCGACCGCGCCCACTGCGGCGCCTGCGGGCGATCGTGCGCCGCGGGCCAGGTGTGCTCCGCGGGCGCGTGCGTCGTGAGCTGCCCCATGGGGCAGACGGAGTGCGCCGGGTCGTGCAGCGACACCACCCGCGACCGCGCCAACTGCGGCACCTGCGGGCGCACCTGCGCGGCGGGTGAGGTCTGCGTCGCGGGCGGATGCGTGCTGAGCTGCCCCACGGGACAGACCGCCTGCACCGGCACCTGCCGCGACACCCAGACCGACCGCGCCCACTGCGGCGCCTGCGGCGTGGCCTGCGGCGCCGGGCAGGTGTGCTCCGCGGGCATGTGCGTGACCTCGTGCGGCACCGGGCTCACCAACTGCGCGGGCACCTGCCGCGACACCCAGACCGACCGCGCCAACTGCGGCGCGTGCAACGCCGCCTGCCCCAGCGGACAGGTGTGCACCAGCGGCGCCTGCGTGCCGAGCTGCCCCGCGCAGCAGACCCTGTGCAGCAGCGCGTGCGTGCCGACCAACCTCGACCCGTCGAACTGCGGCATGTGCGGCGTGACCTGCCCCGCCCGCACCAACGCCGCGCCGGTGTGCGCCGCGGGCACCTGCGGGTATCTCTGCGCCGCGGGCGCCGCCGACTGTGACCTCCAGGCCGGCAACGGCTGCGAGGTGCGCCCCGCCACCGACCCGAACCACTGCGGCCGCTGCGGCAATGCGTGCCCCGTGCGCGCCAACGCCACCGCCACGTGCGCCGGCGGCGCCTGCGGGTCGGCCTGCAACACCGGCTTCGGGGACTGCAACAGCAACCCCGCCGACGGCTGCGAGGTCGACACCCGCGCCTCCCCGAGCCACTGCGGCGCGTGCAACAACGCGTGCCCCACGCGCGCCAACGCCACCGCGACCTGCACCGGCAGCGCCTGCGGGTTCACCTGCAACGCGGGCTTCGCCGACTGCAACAACAACCCCGCCGACGGCTGCGAGGTCAACACCCAGACCAGCGCCACGAACTGCGGCGCCTGCGGTGCGTCGTGCAGCGGCACCTGCACCGCCGGCGTGTGCCAGGTCACGGGCGATTGCCGCGGCGGGTCGAACCTGCTGTCGCGCTCCCCCGGCGGCAGCGTGATCGTTTGCGATCACCCCTCCGACAGCGTCTGCGAGCAGGACTTCGGGAACCTCTGCCCCGTGGGCTGGAGCCTCTGCTCACGCACCCAGTTCATCAACCGCAACACGGGCTGGAGCTTCGTCCCGTCGCAGCGGGTGCTCGGCACGATCCACTGCCGCACCGGCAGCGGCGCCGGGCACTTCACCTTCGGGTGGAGCGGCGGCGCCCCGGCGATGAGCTTCGCCGAGCCCATGAACTGCGCCTTCGGGTCGTCGCGCAACACCTGCACCGCGACCTACGGCTGCAACGAGCAGAGCGCCTTCGCGATGTGCTGCGCCCCGACGCCCACCTGCGGCAACGGCATGGTCGACTCGCCCGAGGAGCTCTGCGACGACGGCAACCAGAGCAACGACGACGCCTGCCTCACCAACTGCACCTGGCGCACGCCCGTCGCCAACGGCGTCAGCGGCACCTCCTGCTGACCTCCCGCCCCCTGTCTCTTCCCTGACAGACAATGTCCTTCGTGTGCTTGCGCCCCGCCCGGGAGGACGCAGGTTGGGTCTCGTTCACGAGAGCGAGGACACACCCTATGATCACGCACCGCACGCTGGGAGAGAACGACATCGGCACGGCCTGGGGCTTCGTCGAGCACTGCGAAGACGAGTCCCCTCGGGCGTACGGGCTGGAGCTGGCGCTGGGCCGGGTGATCCGCGACCGCGACGGGGTGCACCGGCTCCGCGCGTCGACCGCGGACTTCAGCGCCCTGTCGTCGCGCAAGGTCACCGACATCGAAGACGCCCTCATCGCCCGCATCGACCGCGCCCGCCGCCGCGCCCGCGCGTGAGCCCCGCCCCCTCGTGTCTCGCGCGCGGGGGACGTTCCTCCGTCGCGTGAAGCTCCCCGCCGCCCTCCCCGAACCCGACGACGTCTCCGGCGCGCGTCCACCCCCCACCCCGGGCGCGCCCCCCTCGCGCATCGGACGCTTCGAGGTGCGACGCACCCTCGGCGCGGGCGGCATGGGCGCGGTCGAAGAGGCCTGGGACCCCGCCCTGGGCCGCGTCGTGGCGGTGAAGCGCCTGCTCCCCCGGCGCGACGGCGCGGCGCGCGCACTTCTGCTGCGCGAGGCCCGGGCCATGGCGCGGGTCGCGAGCCCGTGGGTGGTGCCGGTGTACGAGGTCGGCGAAGACGGCGACGAGGTCTTCATCGCCATGGAGCGCGTGCGGGGGGTGACCCTGGCCCAGTGGCTCGACGCCGCGCCGCGCGGGCCGCGGGAGGTCCTGGCGGTGTTGGTCGACGTCGCGCGAGGGCTCGCGGCGGCGCACGACGCGGGGGTGGTGCACCGGGATTTCAAGCCCTCGAACGTCATCGTGGGCGACGACGGCCGCGCGCGGGTGCTGGACTTCGGCATCGCCCACGCGGGGGCCTCCGAGACGCCCTCGCGCCCGCCCAGCCCGATCCCCGCGAACGACGGCGACGGCGACGCCACCCTCTCGGGGAGCGTGATGGGCACGGCGGGGTACATGTCCCCCGAGCACTTCGGCGGCGGGGTCTCGCCCGCGAGTGATCAATGGAGCTTCGGCGCCACGGCGTACCGCGCCCTCTTCGGCGCGCTCCCCTATCCCCCCGGCCCGGTGCTCGCGATGATGCTCGCGGTGGCGCAGCCCCCTGCCCCGCCGCCCCCCCACGACGACCTCGACCCCCGCGCCGTGGCCGCCGTGCTCCGCGCGCTGGACCCCTCCCCCGCCGCGCGCTTCCCCTCGATGCACGCGCTCCTCGAGGTGCTCGCGCCCATCGCGGCGCAGCGCCCGAGCCTCGACCCCACGCGCTTCATCGCGCAGCGGCGCAGGGCCCTGTCGCTGCTCGCGGGGCTCGCGGCGCTGAACCTCACGGTGGTCGCGGCGCACACCCGACTCACCTTCGACGCGGGGGTCGAGACCGCGCTGTCGTCGTCGGCCACGAACCTCCTCGCGCTCAGCGCGCTCTCCTGGCGCTACCGCCGCGCGCTCTTCGCCACCGAGCGCAACCGCGGGGTCATCGCCCTCTTCGCGCTCACCCTGGGCTCGGTCACCGCGCACCGGGCCTACGCGTGGCACCGCGGCCACGGGCTCGTCGACACCCTGCGCGTCGACGCGATCTTCGTCGCCGCGCTGTGGTCCCTCGGGGCGGTGCTGATGGAGCCCTGGCTGGCCGGCGCCGCCGCGGCGATGCTGGCCTACGCGGCGCTCACCGTGGCCCTCCCCCACGCGGCGCTGCCGGGCTTCGCGCTGGTCATGGTGTGCTGCGTGGGGCTGGCGATGCGGTCCTGGCGGCGCGCGGGGTGACGCGGCGGGGCGTTCGCGAGACAACACCGCGGTGCTGCGGGTGGTCTTCGACACCAACGTGCTGCTCTCGCTCTTCGCGTTCCGCGGGGCGCGCTTCGCGTCGCTGCGCGAGGCTGTCACCGACGGTCGCGTGCGCTGCCTCACGCGCGGCGACTGCCTCGACGAGCTCACCCGCGTGCTCCGCGCGCCGTGCCTCGCGCTCGACGACATCACCCGCGACGAGGCCCTGGCGCGCTACCTCGAGGTCGCCCAGCGCGTGCCCGATCTCCCTGCGCCGCAAGGGTTCCCGCGGTGCAACGACCCTGATGACCAGAAGTTCCTGGAGCTCGCGGTGACCGCGGGCGCGTCGCACCTGGTGACCCTCGACCGCGCGCTGCTCGCGCTGGCGCCGCGGGTGGCGCCGCTGCGGGTGGTGGTGCCGAGACGGCTGGTCGACGCGCTCGGCGAGGGGTCACCGCGCTGAGGGTCAGTTGCCGACGGTGACGGTGCGGCAGGCGATCCAGGTGTTGTCGCCGCTGCCGACGTTGATCGCCGCGGTGCACACCTCCACGGGGCCGCGCAGCGCCGTGCGGATCGTGAGGTCGAAGCCGTGCGCGCCGCTCACGCCCTCGGCGGCGTTCACGTCGGGCCGCACGCCCCGGGTGGGACCGTCGTTGGTGCCGGTGCGCATCGCGCCGCCGGGCTGTCCGACATAGACGTGCGTGTCGATGGACCACCCGCGGTCGTTGGGGTCGTAGCTCCACCCCGCGACGCGCACCGCGCCGGGCAGCGCGGCCACGGCGTCGACCACGCCCACGGGCCACACGCGGTAGCTGCGCCACTCGTTGGGACCGGTGATCCAGGTGGGGAAGCCGTTGCGCGGAGGGCCCACGGTGGCGCCCGCGACGAGCAACGACCCTTCGGCGCCGGGGGAGGTGGTGAGAAGTCGTCCGCTGGGGTCGGTGAGAAAGGCCTGTCCTTCTCCGGGTGAGCCCGCGCCGGGCGGGAGGGTCAGGGTCTCTTGTGCGACCCGACGGAACGCGGTGTCGAAGCTCGTCACGATGAGCCCCGCGGCGCCCGCGGGTTCGAGAAAGACCCAGCGCCCGCGCTGCGGGTCCCAGGACATGTGGGTGGACCATCCCCCGATGAGGCTCGCGTCGAAGCGCGCGACCTCGGTGCGGGTCTGCGCGAAGGTCGGATCGGGCGAGCGCAGCACGATGATGCTGTTGGGCTCCAGCGGCAGGATCTGGTTGGTGAAGGCCATGTACCACTGCCCATCAGGACCGAGCGCGACGGTGGTCTGCCCGCGCCCGTACTGCCCCGCGGCGAGGTTGTTGTAGCGCCCGAGGAGGTCGGTGGTGATGCGGGTGTAGGGTCCTTCGGGCGCCGCGGCGACGGCCACGCCCGCGTCGGTGTAGGTGCCGCCGGGGGTGTTGGAGTAGTGCAGGTACCAGCGCCCATCCCCGCCGCGCACCACCGAGGGGTCGCAGGTGTGGTTCTCTCCCGCGAGGGGCGAGAGCACCGTGCGCAGCGGCGCCGTCGCGAGGCCCGCGAGGGTGGTGGCGGACTTGTGCTGGATGTAGTCCCCGTTCACGCCGACGCACGCGAAGTAGTGGTAACGCGCGCCGTCGTACACGAACGCGGGCGCGTACTCGTACGTGGCGGTGTTCGCGTCGACCACGCCCCGCGCGCTGCGCGTCGACGCGTAGTACCCCGCGGGCTCGCGCGGCGGCGGCGGGACGTCGGGCGGCGGCGGCGGAACATCCCGCGGCGCTAGGACATCGGGGCGCGTCGGGACGTCAGGGAGCGCGGGCACGTCGGGGCGCGTGGGGACGTCAGGGAGCGCGGGCACATCGGGGCGCGTGGGCACATCGGGGCGCGTGGGCACGTCAGGGAGCACGGGGACGTCAGGGAGCACGGGGACGTCAGGGACCGCGAGCGCGTCGTCCGGGGGTGGTGTCGCGGCGTCGAGGGTGAGCAGAACGTCTTGCGCCGCAGGGACATCGTCGTCGGGCACGAGCTCCTCGGGCTGCGTTCCGCACGCGCCGACGAGGATCAGCGCCGGGAGACACACGCGCAGGGTTCGCATCACGGGCAGATCGAAGCGCGCGGGCACCGCCAGGGTCAAGGCCCCGGGTCATGACGCGCAGAGAGCAGTTCAATGAAGCCTGTGGCTGACCTGCAGGATCGTGCGGTGCGCCGTGAGCGGAACTCTCAGGGCAGAAATGTGTGGGCGAGACGAAACCTCGCCGCGTCGAAGACCGAGTACCGCCTCCATGAGAAGACGACGGTGTGAGGGCCCTGCGGGCGCGGCCACGATCAAGCTCCGGTGCGCGAGGCAGTTGCGTGCGGAGGCTACACGGGCCGAGGCAATGCTCTGGAACGCACTGCGCCGCAATGCGCTGGGCGTAAAGACCCGCCGACAGCACGTGCTGCTCGGATGGATCCTGGACTTCTATATCCCCGCGGCACGCCTTGCGATCGAGCTCGACGGCCCGACCCACGAAGCGCGCGCCGACGACGACCGTGTGCGTGACGAGGCGCTGGCGTCGGTGGGGATTGCAACGCTGCGGATCGAGAGCGACCGCGTCGAGTCGTCGCTGACGGAGGTGTTGCGGGAGATCGTGACGCGCGTGACGCCATCGAGCGAGGAGGTCGCCCTCTCCCCCGTCCCCTCTCCCGCAGCAGAGCTGCAGGAGAGGGGTGTACTCGCGGCGATCGCTGCGAAGGATCTCGCGCGGAGATCTCGCGCGGACTGAGATGTCTCGACGACGAGTTGGACGCGCACAGCTGCTGCCATCGTGACAGCGAAGTGCCTCCTCCCCTCTCCTGCAGCTCCGCTGCGGGAGAGGGGACGGGGGAGAGGGCGCGCACCCGCTGCGGGAGAGGGGACGGGGGAGAGGGCGCGCACCCGCGGCGGGAGAGGGGACGGGGGAGAGGGCGCGCACCCGCGGCGGGAGAGGGGACGGGGGAGAGGGCGCGCACCCGCTGCGGTCCGCCATCGTCGCCAGCAGGCGCGAAACCCCGGCGCGCCTTATCCTCCCGCGATGCTCACCGAGACCCTGCGCACCCCGACCCCCGACGGCGACGCCGAGGCGCTGCTCTTGCTCCCCGATCAGCGCACACCGGCCCCGCTGGTGGTCTTTCTCATGGACGCCTTCGGCCTGCGCCCCGCCCTCACCGACATGGCCGCGCGGCTCGTCTCCGCGGGCTACGCGGTGCTGCAGCCCAACCTCTACTGGCGCTCCGGTCCCTTCGCGCCCTTCGACGCGCGCACCACCTTCAACGATGCCCCCGAGCGCACGCGGATCTTCGCGCTGATGAACGGCTTCACCGCCGCGCAGGTGGGCGCCGACCTCGACGCGCACCTCGCCGCCCTCGCGGATCACCCCGCCGTGCGCCCCGGCCCCGTCGGACTCATCGGGTACTGCATGGGCGGACGGCAGGCCTTCTACCTCGCCGCGCACCTCGGCGCGCGGGCCGCGGCGATGGCGTCGATCCACGGGGGCGGGCTCGTGAAGGCCGATCCGTCGAGCCCGCACCTCGGCGCGTCACGCATCCGCGCGCGCTGCTATTTCGCCGTGGCCGACCGCGACAACAGCTGCACCGAGGCCGACTGCGTGACGCTCGGCGAGAGCCTCACCGGGGCGGGTGTCACCCACACCATCGAGCTGTACCCCGACGCGCTCCACGGCTTCGCCGCGCCCGACATGAGCGTGTTCGATGAGGCGGCCGCCGATCGCCACTGGACCCGCGTGCTCGCACTCTTCGCGGAGACCCTCGGGCGCTGAGCCGACCTCAGACTCGTCGTCGCTCAGCGCGTGTAGCGGAGCGTGTGCACCACCGCGGCCTCTTGCGCGATGCGCGTGTAGAGGATCACCCACGCGGTGGTGCGCTGCAGACACTCGCGCGTCGCGGCGTCGACCGTCGCGGGCAGCGTGAGGTCCACCGCGGGCGAAGGCTCGTGCACGCTCGCGTCGGCAGGGATCACGAAGCGCAGCGTGGCCTCGACCACGGTCAGCGCGGGCTGCCGCTGAAAGCACAGGCGGTAACGCCCCGCGATGCGCTGCAAACTCGCGCGGATCACCGGCAGCGACGCCGCTCCGGGGCCGCTCACCTCGGTCGTCGAGGGCAGCACCTCGCGCACCGGCGCCGTGGGCCTGGCCCTCTCGATGGAACCGCCCGGATCCGTCGTCGGGGCGGTCACCTGCCCCCCTGACGGCGTGGAGAAGGCCGCCCCCACCTCCATCTCGGCGACGCTCGCCGCGTTCTCCTGCCGCACCTGCTCGCGCGTGCGCGGCGGGCCTCGGAGAAGCGCCTCGGCGACCCTCTCGGAGTCGCCCGCGCGCAAGGTCAAGCCATTCCCGGCCGCGGGGATCACCCACCCCACCCGCGCGGGCACCCTCGCATCGCGCCCCGCATCCCGCGACGCGCCCGGCGGGGTCTGTCCCCACGCGGCCGACGTGCATCCCGATGTGTGCAACAGCGAGAGCGCGCACACCGCGCGAAACACCCGCGGAGCGCTCATACGGGCGTGCGCATCGCGTCCATCACCGCGCGCACCCCCGCGGCGAGCTCCGGGGTCTTCGCGGGCGCGGGGCTGCCCAGGCGGTAGCTCCCCTTCACCGCGCGCTGCGCCGCTGCGACGCTCACCTCCACCGCGCCGCCGCCCCCGTCCTCGAAGCGCAGCGTGGCCTCGCGGCCGCCGTCGCCCAGGATGACATCGCGCCACCGCAGCGCCCCGAACGGCGCCCGCGCGCGCAGCCGCGAGAGGCACGCGCGGATCAACGGATCCCCCGCCCCCAGCGCGTCGTCGGCCACCGGGTGCAGCACCACGCAGCGCGCCGCCGCGGTCATGCGCGCAAACGCCGCCCGCAGCGCGGAGACCCCCACCGCGCGGTCGACGGTGCACTGAAACACATGCAGCGCAAAGAGATCCGTCGCGGCCACGGCGCCGGTGACCTCGCGTCGCAGGGCGAGCTCGAGGCGCTCCCCGCGGTCGCCCTCGAGGGTCACGGCCCACTCGTGCTCGCGGTCGTGCTCCACCAACGACACCCGGGTGAAGGGCGCGGGCGGGGACCACCCCCGCAGCGCGTCGACAAAGGGCGCGGCGTGCAGGGTGAACAGCCGCCGGGCGGTGTCGATCTGCACGAGCCGCTCGCGCGACACCGGGACGAACTCGTCCATCCCGTAGAACTCGGTGTATTTCTCGTAGACCCCGGCGCAGCGGGCGTTGAACGCGCAGGTGCCGCAGGCGTCGCGCTTCACCTTGTCGCGGGCCTTGACCTCGTACTTGTTCCACGCGGCCGAGAGGGTGTCTTTCTCGTCGATGGCGACGGTGAAGGTCTCGTTGCCGTCGTGGTGGATCCACGGCGCGAGCTGCGGCGCGATGCAGAAGGGGAGGTTGCCGACGTTCACATCGACCCCCTTGTCGAAGCCCGCCACCATGGCCTCCAGCGCCGGGACCATGTCGCTGTACCGCGGAATGCTCTCGCGCAGCTCCTCGTCGCTGCGAATGCCTGCGTCCTTGGGACGCATCATGTCGAGGTGCACCTGCCACACGCCGTAGGGCCCGAGGAGCTTCGGAAAGTCCGCCACGGACGCGTAGTTCGAGGTGACCACGCACATGTTCACCGAGACCTTCTGGCCCCGCGCCTTGAGGTTCTCCAGCGTCTGCCGCAGCCGCCCGAAGGACCCGAGCTTCTTCGTGGTCCGCTCGTGCGCGAGGGCGTTGCCGCCCTGGAACGACAGCCGCCACGCGAAGCGCCCGCCGGTCGCGAGGACCTCGTCGATGAACTCCCCCCGCGCGGTCTTCGCCCCGTTGGTGAAGATCACGATCTCGTCGTAGCCCAGGGTCACGGCCTCGCGCACGCAGGTCATGAACTCGGGCTGGAGCGTGGGCTCGCCGCCGAGGAAGGTCACCTTGCGCATGCCCTGGGCGTAGCCCGCGCGGATGCTCTCCAGCAGCGGCGGCGCCTCCAGCGGGAACGCGTCGCGGTTCGCCGTGCGCTGCCCGCTCACGCAGAACACGCAGCGGTTGTTGCACATGTGACCGAGCTGGATCTCGTACTGCCGATCAGGCTCCACGCGTCACCCCCTCCTCCCGCCGCAGCTTGAGCTGCACGAGGCCCTCGGGCCGTGGCTGCGACACGTTCATCTTCGCCCCCTCGGGGATCATCGCGGCGATGTCGGCGGTGAAGGGCTTCACCTCGTCGTCGCCGTAGGTCTCGACGTAGAGCTTGCGCACGCCGAGGCACCAGGGGTCGAAGCTGCACTCACGACAGCGCGCGGGCTTGTGGAACTGCGCGTCGTGGTCGGCGGAGCGGTAGATGTTGCCGAGGTTCTGCGCGTAGTAGCGCATGTCGCCGTCGAGCATGCACGGGGGGTAACCGCCCTGGCCGATCATTCCCCCGAAGCCCACGCGGGTCTCGAGGCAGTGGTCGAGCGCGACCTTCATGTACGGCTTGATCTCGGTGAAGGTCGGCATCACCCAGGTGTAGACGAGGTCGCTGATGGGCTGCGCGATGCCGAAGCACACGCTCAAATGGCCCTCGTCCTCGGGGAAGGTGTCGCGCAGAAAGCGCACGGTCTGCGGGAGCTCTTCGAAGTTCGACTTGGTGATGACGTGCGCGACCTGGGTGAGGATCCCGAGGCGGCGAAAGTTGTGCATCGCCGCGAGGGTCTTGGGGAAGGCCCCGGGCAGCCGGGTGATGCGGTCGGAGTGCTCGGGGTCGATGGAGTGCAGCGAGAAGGTGACCTTGTTGAGCCCCGCGTCGACCAGCCGTCGCGCGTACTCGAGGTCGGCGGCCTTCACCCCGTTGGACTGCATCTCGATGGTGCGAAAGCCCAGCTCCTTCGCGCGGGTGATGAAGCGCGGGAGCTCGGGGTGGAGCGTGGGCTCGCCGCCCGAGAGCACCAGGTGGTCGAGCTGGTGCGCGGCCAGCGACTCGATGTCGGCGAGCACGCGCGCGGCGGGGAAGTCGGGCACCGTGCGGTCGACGAAGCAGAAGGCGCACGACATGTTGCAGTGGCCGTTGATGCGAATGAGCGAGCGCCCGTTGCTCTCGCCGTCGTTCTCGAAGGCCGCAACGTTGCTGTAGTCCTTGTGCTCCAGGTCGTTGATGCGCTTGAGGCGCCAGTCCATGGAGGTCTCGAGGGGCACCGGGCGCATCTCTGCCTCGCCGAAGGCGTCGAGGTACGCGGGCTCCACCCCGGGGCACGACTGCTGCACCGAGCAGGTCTCGCAGGCCGCCACGCGGGCGAAGGGCTCCTCCTTGGAGCGTCCCTTGCGGAGCCAGTCCATGCGGTCGAAGAGCACCGTGCCGTAGCCGTCGAGGGCGCCGTCGGTGGCGCAGGGGAGCACGCCCCGGCGCGACGCGAAGCCGTACTCCACCCGGTTGCGCCGGCAGCGGTCGAAGACCCCCGCGGCGAGGCGCGCGTGCTCGCTGTATTTCAGCAGCACCCGGTGCAGCGCCGGGGGCACCTCGGCGACCTCGGGCACGGCGAGCAGAAAGCCCTTCACGCCGCCCGGGAGCGCGAGGAGCCACTCGAAGAGGGGCACCACGTCCTGCTCGGTCCAGCGGAGCACGGGGATGGTGACGTAGAGGGCGAGGCCCGACGCGGCCGCGCGCGCAACGCCCTCCATCGCGGGGAGAAAGCCCTCGGGGTCGGCCATGACGTGCTCGTGCACGCGCCGACGAATGCCCCCGCACACGGTGAAGACCTTCGCGACCCCCGCGGCGCGCAGGCGGTCGAGGGCGCCCGCGCGGCTCAGCGACGGG
>JBILLI010000699.1:0-4116 GCA_044376155.1 Polyangiales bacterium | reverse complement strand
CTGATCCCCTTGCGCTGCAGCGCGTTCGCGACGGCTTCGAAACCGGGGTGGTCGAGCGGGCCGTCGGCGAGCAGCAGCCGCTTGAGCCGCGGGGCGTCGAGCGCGTCGACCTGCGCGAGGAGGTCGTGCGTCGGGACGCTCTCGCGCGAGGCGCGCCAGCCCGGCGTGCTGAAGCGGTACTCCAGTCGGTCGCCCGTGTGAAAGGTCAGCCGCGCCTCGGTGCCGCTCATGGGCAGCACGCTACCACCGCGCGCCCGCGCGCGCTGAGGCCGATGCGCACCGCGGCGAGCTCGTCGTTGCGGGCGGCGCGAGGCTCAGGGGGCGACCACGTCCATGGCGTTGCGGATCGCGAGCTTGCTGTCGAAGGGGCCGGCGCCGGGGCCGAAGCTGTACAGGACCCCGGTGATGCTGGTGAACATCTGCCCCATCGTGGCGGTCACGGGGCCCGGGGCGGTGTCGTTGGCCACGAAGGTGGTCACGATGAGGGAGTTCGTGTCCATCGCGCTGGTGCCCACGCGAAAGTCGGTGCCCATCGTGGGCGCGGTGGCGACGACGCCCTCGACGCGCACGAGCATCGACTGCAGCTCCATCGCGCGGGCGCCGCCGGTGCGCACCTCGGCGGGGGTCACCACGATGGGCGCGGGGACCATGCCCGCGCCCGTGCGCATGACCGAGCCCGTGGTGCCCAGGGTGAGCTGCTCCAGCCCGCGGAAGGTGGTGAAGGTGCCGGTGATGTTCACCGCGTCGCCCACGGCCACCGTGGGCCGCGTGGCGTTGAGGAAGATGTAGAGCCCGCCCCAGCGCGTGGCCGTGGGGTCTTGCACCACGAGGCCGAAGGTGGTTCCCGCGGACTTCACCGCGGTGACCACCGCGCCCTGCACGCTGACCAGCGCGTCGGCCGAGGGGCGCATGGGGTCCATGGGGTTGCGCACCTGGGGGATCGTGCGGATCACCGCCGGACACATCATGGAGCCGGGGTTGGCCACCATGGGGCACGGGTCACACGCGTCGCCGCGCATGTCCATGTCGGCGTCGGCCTGGTTCATGTTGGCGACGGCGGGGCAGTTGTCGCGGGCGTCGGGCACGCCGTCCATGTCGGCGTCGCGCTCGGGGATCGCGCACATCGTGGTGTTCGCGTTGAGCGGGCACACGTCACAGGCATCCCCCTGCCCGTCCATGTCGGCGTCGGCCTGCCGCATGTTGTCGAGAGGGCGCACGGGGTTGAACACCGTGGGGCAGTTGTCGGTGGTGTTGGCGATGCCGTCGCCGTCCATGTCGCTCATCGTCGACATGCCCGCGTACACCGTCGACCCATTCACCGCGGCCATGGGGTTCATGGTGCGCGTGCGCGCGGGCAGGCACGACGGCTCGTTCATGGGTTCGCCGCAGAAGAACAGGGGGTAGCGCCCGTTGTTGGCCATCTGCAGCGACGCGAGGTTGCGGCCGCCGAGCTGGCTCGACACGCACGCGCGCTTCATGGTCCCGCAGACGTCAACGGTGTCGCACATGGCGCCGCCGGGGAGACCGTTCACGGCCTCGGCGTCGCCGAAGAGCACGGTGCCGCCGCGGAGCACGAGGCTCACGTCCTGCGCGCCCGCGGAGAGCACCGCGCGGTGGTCGCGGTTGGTGGCGCCGTTGTAGACCGCGAGGTCGGCCACGAGGCCCACGGCGATGGCGCCCGTGGCGTCTTCGACCGCGAGGGCCTGCGCGGCGTTGCGCGTGGCCATGAGCCAGAGCTGCTCGTCGCTGAAGAACCCGCCCATGAAGTTCCGGTTGAGGTCGTCGGCGCAGCGCAGCTCGCGGAGCATGTTCATCGACCCGCTGGGCATCCAGTCGGTGCCGAGGGAGATGGTGACCCCGAGGCGGGCGTACTCGGTGACGCGCGCGGTCTCGCCGTAGAGGGTGATGTTCGAGCGCGGCGACCAGATGAGCTTCGTGCCGTCGGTGGCCATCTCGGCGATGTCGACGGGCAGCAGCGCGATGCCGTGCACGAAGGCGCTCTGCCGCTGCACGAGGTCGTTCATCCCGCTGCGGATGCAGAGGAACTCGTTGCGCGCGGTGCTGTCGATGCCCTCGGCGACGTGCGGGGCGTAGGCGTCGGTGCCGGTGGCGTCGGAGGTCGGGTCGATGTTGGGATACCCGCAGCCCATCATCAAGCGCTGCCCGCCGGAGTCCCCCAGCGGAAAGGTCTGATACGACACGGTGCGCTGACCGAGGCCCTCCATCTGCGCGCTGCTGCGATCGAGGTTGCGCAAGAAGCCCGCGACGCCGCCCGAGCCGTTGATGGACGTGGTGCCGCTCATCACCATCCGCAGCTCGTGCCAGGCCTGCTGGTCGTTGCTGGCGTTGCCCGGCGCGGGGATGGAGGTGTGGCCGTTCTGGCCGCGCCGCCAGTCGTGGCGGTGCTCGTAGCGCTCGTCGCTGCGCACGGTGTAGGGCGCGTTCTGGTTGAAGGTGATGTGGTCGTGGGCGTTGATGAGCCCCGGCGAGATCACCCCGTTGGCGCAGTTGATCTGCGTCGCGCCCGCGGCCATGGCGGCGCAGTCGCAGCCCACGCAGGTGATGCGCCCGGCGGCGTCGACGGCCACGGAGCCGCCGCGAAAGACCTCGCCCGGCGCGAGCACGGTGCCGCGGAGCAGGAGGTTCGCGCCCCCCGCGGTGACCGCGCACACGCCGCTGGGCGCCGCGGGGATGGTCCCCGGGCACTGGGTGACGCGCGCGGGCATCGGGCCGCCGCCGCCGTCGGTGGGCACGACGTCGGGGCGGGGGGTGTCGGTCGCGATGACGTCTGCGGCGGCGGCCTCGGTGGCGACGGCGTCGGCCCCGGACGCGGCGTCGAGCCCTGGGTTCGACGCGGTGGGAGAGGAGCAGCCGAGGGCGGCGAGGGCCGCGCCCAGAAGGAATCGCGAGCGGTTGCGCATGGTGGGAGGCAAATCACGCCCCCGGGCGTTTGTCGACCCTCGACGGGCAAAGACCGCAGGATTGACACGGCGATGTCTCGCCGCGAGAGGGGGTCAGCGCAGCAGGGGGTGGGCGTCGTCGCCGGGGCTCACCACCTCGGCGCGGCGAATGGCGGCCGCGAGCTCCACGGAGGGGCGGGCGGTCTCGATGCCGTGGCCGCGTCCTTCGAGCACCTCGCGGTAGACCGCGGTGTGCAGGTCGGTGAAGCCTTCGGAGAACTCCACCTCCTGCCCGTCGACGGTGATCGAGCGGTGCGTCGAGCGCCGTCCCGGGGCGGCCTCGAAGGGGAGGTCGCGGTGGTCCACCGAGAGGAACCACCGCACGCGGGCGCGGGCGAAGCGGATCACCCCGGCCATGCGCCGCGCCCCCGAGAGGTGCACCGACTGCGATTGGAACTCTCCGAAGAGCCATCCCAACAGGTCAAAGAAGTGGATCCCGATGTTGGTCGGCACCCCGCCTGACTTCTCGGGAGAGCCCTTCCACGACACGTCGTACCAGGCGCCCCGGGCGGTCACGTAGGTGAGCACCACCTCGTGGGGAGGTCCCCCGGGAGACTCTCGCAAGAGCTTCTCGCGCAAGGCGATGAGCGCGGGGTGCACCCGGAGCTGGAGCACGGTGTAGATCCGCCGCCCGGTCTCTTCCTCCAGCTCGCAGAGGGTGTCGAGGTTCCAGGGGTTGATCACCAGGGGCTTCTCGCAGATCACGTCGGCGCCGACGCGCAGCCCGAGGCGGCAGTGCGCGTCGTGGAGGTAGTTCGGCGAGCACACCGTGAGGTAGCGCACGCGCTCGCCCTCGACCCCCCGGCGGAGCTTCTCGAGGTGCCGGTCGAAGCGCTCGACCTCGGTGAAGAAGCGCACGTCGAAGCTGTACTGGTCGAGGAGCCCGACGGAGTCCTTGGTGTCCACCGCGGCCACCACGCGGTTGCCGGTGTCGCGAATGGCGCGCAGGTGGCGCGGGGCGATGTACCCGCCCACGCCCGTGATGGCGAAGTTGTGAGGGCTCATGCTTGGAGGTTGGGGACTCAGATGTCCTTGGCGAGGTCGCCGTAGGCGTCGGGGCGGCGGTCGCGGTAGAACTGCCACACGCGGCGCACCTCTTCGATGAGGTCGAGGTTGAGGTCCGCGGTGATGAGCTCCGACTGGTCCTCGGAGCCCG
>JBILLI010000063.1:0-18450 GCA_044376155.1 Polyangiales bacterium | reverse complement strand
GTCCTTCTTCGCCCGGATGCTCTCCAGCGCGATGACCTTGCTCTGCTCCAGCCGCAGCCGGAACTCCTCGTGCTCGCGGCTCACCGAGTCCAGGGCCTTCATCGCCTCGGCCTTCTGCGCGATGCCATCGGCCTCGGCGCTCATCTTCGCGCGCACCGCGTTGGCCTCGGCGAGGCCGTGCAGCTCCAGGGCGCGCGCGTCGGCCTCGCGCACCTTGGCGGCGGCGACGCCCTTGAGTTCCGCGCCCTGGGCCTCGGCGCTGAGCCTCTCCTTCAGCACGTTGGCGTCGACCAGGCCCTGACGCTCGATGACCGAGGCGTTGGCCTCGCGCACCCGCACGTCGGCGAGCCCGGTGGACGCCGCCTCGGCCTGGTTGCCCTCGGCGAGCCGCACCTTGGCCCGGGCCAGCCGGTCGGCGGCCTCGAGCTCCGAGTCGGCGGTGATCAGCCTCTGGCGCGCGTTGGACTTGGAGACCTCCTCGGCGGCCTCGGCGGCCTTCACCTGCTTCACAAGGTGCTGCGCGGCCTCGGCCTCGGCGCCGATCTTCGCCGACTCCCGCTTGCGGTTGGCGTCGGCGAGCACGCGCACGTCCTTGATGCGCTCCTCCTCCTCGGCGACGCTCTTGTCGACCACGATGCGCGCGCGCACGGCCTCGGCGATCTCGCGGCGCTGCCGCTCGATCTCGGCCTCGCGCAGGATCTTCTGCGCCATCACGTCGCTCTCGCGGTTCGCGGCCTCGAGCTGCTGCGCGCGGGCCACGCGCTCGGCCTCCACGGCGACCTCGCGCTCCTTGTTCTTCATCGCCACGAGCACGGCGCGCTCGCGCTGCTGCTGCGCGACCTGGGTCTCCTCGGCGTTCTTCTCCGCCGCCATGACGGTGCGCTTGTGCTCGTCGTTGGCGATGCGCGCGGCCTCGTTCTCGCGCTGCGACTTGGTGACCGCGATCTCCTTGTTCTTGTTCGTCTCGGCCTCGACGCGCTTCTGCTCGAAGCGGAAGAGGGCCTCGTCGGCGAGGAGGTCCTGCGCGCCCTTCTCCATGCGCTCCTTCTGGCGGAGCTCGTTGGTCTTCACGTTCTGGATGACGGTGAGGTCCGTGATGCGACGGATGCCCTCCGCGTCCATGATGTTGTCCTTGTCGAGGGCGTCGATGGGCGTCTGCTCGAGGAAGTCGATGGCGCAGTCGTCCATGACGAACCCGTTCAGGTCCTTGCCGATGACCTCGATGATCGCGTCCTTGAAGTGGTCGCGCTCCTTGTAGAGGTCCTCGAAGTTGAGGCGCTTGCCCACGGTCTTGAGGGCCTCGGCGAACTTCGCCTCGAAGAGCCCCTCGATGGTGACCTGGTCGCTCGCGCGCACGCAGCCGATGGACTGCGCGACCTTGAGCACGTCCTCCTGGGTCTTGTTCACCCGCACGAAGAAGGTGACCTTGATGTCCGCGCGGATGTTGTCTTTGCAGATCAGGCCCTCCTTGCCGCGCCGGTCGATCTCGATGGTCTTCACCGAGATGTCCATGACCTCGGCGCGGTGGATGATGGGGTAGACCACCGCGCCCGTGAACGTGACCAGGGGCTCGCTCTTCAGCGTGTTGACGATGAGCGCCTTGCCCTGGTCCACCTGTCGATAGAACCGCGCGAGCATCGTGAGCACGCCCAGGATCACCAGGGCGAGCGCGGCCGCGACCACCAGCAGCGTGACGAGACTTTCAGGCACGACGAACCTCCCAGATCGCGGCGCGCCGGCGTCACCGATCGCCCACCGCAGGGCGGGGAACGTACCAGCTTCTCTGCGCGCCGCGTGGACGAATTACCGCGGTCGCTGGCCGCGCCGCATCACCGGGCGTTGGCCCGAGGACGCGCGATCTACGTCGGCCTCCGCGGCGTCGGTCACGGCGTCGACCCGCACCCCCACGGCGGTCGCGTCCAGCGGCTCGACGTAGGCCACGTTGCGCTCGGCGTCCCAGTGGGTGACCAGCACCTTCGTGCCCTTGGTGAGCGCCGCCGCGCCCTCGTAGCGCGCGTTCACCAGCAGCCCCGCGCCGCCGTCGTGCACCAGCACCTGACCAAAACCGCCGTCGACCCGGCCCGTGGTGACCTCGGCGTCGCGGCCTCCGAGGTCGGTCTGCGAGGGCGCGCGCTTCGGGGTGAACACGGGCACCAGCGGTCGCGCGGCCCACCCCGCGAAGCGCACGCCGAGGAGCAGCGAGGCGACGGTGAGCAGCGCGCGCAGGGGCGTCTCGGGGAGCAGGCGCGAGAGCCCGATCCACCCGAGCACGCTGACGAGCCACGCGAAGATCACCACGAGGCTCACCCGCACGGTGAGCGGCACGCGGCGGAGCTCTACCGCGCCGAGCAGGTCGAGCAGCACGTGGGCGCTGCCCGCGGCGTGGTCGTGGGCGTCGACGTCGCCGTCCCCATCGGCGTCGTGGTGACCGTCGGCGCCCTGGTCATCGAGGTCGATGCCGCTGGCGAGCACGAAGGCCCAGTAGATCATCACCGCGGCCAGGAGCACGGTCAGGACCACCGCCGGGAACCCCATGATCGCGTGAAGAAATCCCTGCATCCCGCCGCGCACCCTAGCACCACGCCGGTGCGGGTTGGCGCTCGTTCGCCGCTACATCACCTCGTCGCCGGCGAGCAGCGCCGTGACGAAGCCGTCGATGCCCACCCGCGGGCCGCGCAGGGCCGCGTCGAGCGCCTCGACGGGATCGACGTTGGAGCGCGGCGACGGCAGGAACAGCAGCTCCGTGGCGTCGGCGCGCAGCGGCGCCCAGACCGACCCGTGGTGGACCCAGTGCGCGGCGACGCAGACGAAGCCTCGCAGGGACGTGTCGGCGTGGGAGGCCTCGTCGCCGAGCCAGTCGGTGAAGCTCGCGGTCTCGACCACGAGCGGCGCGCGGGGGCCGTACTCGTCGCGGATGTACCCGAGGTACTCCTCGGCGTCGGGGGAGCGGGCGAGGGCGCCGTCTCGCACGATGTGCCGCGCGTCGGTGCCGTGCAGCACCCACCCCAGCTGGCCGTCTTCGGCGTAGGTCTGCACGCCGTCGTGCCGCAGCAGCAGCGCACGGAACGGCGCGGGCATTACGCCGCCGAGGGTCTCCTCGACGGCGCGCAGCGCGGACTCGTGGGCGGGGGGGTTGGTCTCGACGAGGAGTGGCATCGCGCGGGGCGACGTTAGCAGCGATGCCGCGGTGCGGTCACGGGTGGTTCGAGTCGAGCTCGGTGACGTACAGGTTCGCGGGGTTGTGCGAGCTGGCGTCGAAGGTGCCCACCCAGATGTCGTAGCGGCCCGAGGCGGGGCGCGCGAAATCGATGGCGGGCATGAGGGGGTTGCCCCAGCCCTCGTGGCCGTGGTCGTCGTTGCAGCGCCACTGGGTGTTGGGCTGGTTGATCAGCAGCGTGGCGTCGGCGCCGTTGCCGGTGACCACGTAGAAGCGCACCAGCGCGAAGTTCGCACCCGCCTGGAAGGTGAAGTGGAAGTCGGGGTTGCGGGTCACGAACGACCGCCCGCAGGGCTGGTTCGTCACCGAGTCGGTGAGGCCCAGGGTGGAGACCTCGACGGCGTTGCGCCCGCCGCCCGCGGTCAGCGGAAAGCCCCAGGGGTCGGGGGTGAATCCGGTGCGCAGCGTGCCGCCGCCGTAGTTCGCGCGGCCGTTGTAGTCGAGGGGGAAGCGCCCACCCCGCTGAGCCTCGGCGTTCGGCGCGAGCAGCGCGCCCGAGAGAGCGACCATGGCGGCGAGACCAGCGATACGAGACGTCGTGTTCATGGGTCGGAGACCTCCTCGCGTCGGCAGCAGCCTCAGAGCGCCCCGCGACGCGCGGCGGAGCCTCTGTGAATCCCTCTTGAGGCGCAAGTGGGAATTGTTTGATGACCCGCCGCGCACGCGACCGGTCGGGCAGCTTCTACGCCTCGTCGCGGCGAGGCATTCTCGGAAATCGTTGGCGCGCGACGAACGGGCGCGCACCGCTCAAGGCGTGCGGTAGGGGCAGTTCCACGTGACGCTCATCGCGCGCAGCACGGGGGACTCCACGGGCATCGAGGTCGGCTGAAAGGTCACGGTGACGCGGAGGTGTCGCCGCGCGGTGGCCATCGCGCGGGTGAAGGCCGCGCTGATGTCCACGGGAGAGCTGTCGCGCGGCGCGACCGCGAGCGCGACGGGGGCCGCGCCGCCGAGGCCGGTCATCGTATCGGCGGTGGTGGCGGTGAACGTGAGCTGCGTGCCGCCGGGGGTGCGCGCGTCGAACACCAGCGCGGACCACACCGGGTTCGGGCACCCGGCGTCGTACTCCTGCGTGTAGGTGCCGGTGCCGATCACGGTGCGTCGCACGGAGCCCGTGAAATCGCTGTACGTGTAGACCCGGTCGGGCCCCGTGAGGCTCTGGGTCATGCCCGACGACGGGGAGTAGCGCACGAGCTGTGAGGTGTAGTGGTGCGCGAGCCAGAGGTTGCCGCTCTGGTCGAAGCCGAGCCCCGAGGGGCCGTTGTGGCCGCCCGGCGTGTTGACCCGCTGCACCGCCGCGGGGTCCATCTGGGCGCCGGGCGCGAAGCCCGCAGAGGGGAAGTGCAAGAGGATCGACTGCTGATCGCCCGTGGGCGACATGGAGACCCAGATGTCGCCGTTGCTGTCGGGGGAGATCCCCCGGCCGACGGTCCCGCCGGACACGTTGAAGCGGCCGAGGTCGAGGCGGGTCCACGCGCTGGTCGCGGGGTTGTAGCCGATGACATCGCGGCAGTCCCAGCCGGCGAGCCAGATGCGGCCCGCGGCGTCGGCGGTGACGCCGTAGGCGTTGCGGCAGTTGCCCCGCAGCGAGAGCGGGTACGACACCGCGGCGCCCACGGCGCCCGTGGCCGTGTCGACCGCCACCATCGCGGCGCCGTCGAGGGACGAGACCCACATGCGCCCGTCGGAGGTGACCACCGCGCCGTAGGGGGCGACGGGGGTCGTGACCGTCTGCAGGATGTCCCCCGTGCGCGGGTTGAGCTTGTACACCTGCCGGCTCGCGTAGCCGCCGACCCAAGGGTATCCCTGGGGATTCGTGGGGTCTCCGAGGTCCACGGCCAACGACCGGAGCTGGGCGTTGTTGGGGCCCGCGGGGCGCGTCCAGAGCACGCACTCGTCGGCGTCCCACGCGAGGGGGGTGGCCGAGGTGGAAGTGTCGATGCGCCCGTTGCGGTTGCGGTCCACGCAGTCGCGCAGGTCGGCGGCGATCTTGGTGACCGTGCCCTGCATCGAGAAGCCGCGGTTGGCGACGTAGGCGTCGCCGAAGCCGTCGACCGCGACGCGGCTCGGCATGTTGCAGCCCTCGCACCAGCAGCAGCAGCCGCGGCACTCGCCGCCTGCAAGTCCCACGCGGTAGCGCGCGATCTCGCGGGACATCGTCGCGTCCCACTTGCTGACGGTGCTCTCGTTGGTGTTCGGCACCCAGAGGTAGTCCCCGGTGCGGGTCTCGGCGCGCACGAGCAGGCCGCCCGCGGCGGGGTCGAAGTCCACCCCGCGGCGCCCGGACTCGGGGAAGCTCGCGCTGTCGCCGCCGCCGCTGGCCACCTGCCGGCAGGTCGGGTCGCAGTTGCCGCAGGCGCTCCGCGCGCCCTCGTCGACCATGCCGTCGCAGTCGTCGTCGCGGGTGTTGCAGACCTCGGCCGCGCCGCCGTTGCGCGACGAGTCGTTGTCGTCGCAGTCGGTGCCGCCGCAGGCGCGGTCGGGGTCGCCGTCGCGGTCGAGGTCGCGGCTCACGCTGCGGCAGGCGTTGTCGCCCTCGTCGCAGGCGTCGACGGTGCACGCGTCGCCGTCGTCGCAGCGTGGGGCAGCGCCCGGGGCGCACCCGCGGAGCTCGGGGGCGCAGCGCTCGACGCCGTTGCAGAACCGCCCGTCGTCGCAGCGGGTGTTCTCGGGGCGGTGGCCGCACGCGCCGCCGGCGCAGGTGTCGACGGTGCAGGCCACGCCGTCGTCGCAGTCCGCGTCGCGGGCGCAGGCGGGGGTGAGGGCGTCGGGGGCGTCCATGGCGCCGGCGTCGAGGGCCGCGACGTCTCGCCCGCCCGCCGCGTCGCGGCCCGGTGGAACGTCGGGGAGCATCACCGTCGTCGACCCTTCGGTGGAGCACGACGCGACGAGCAGCAGGAGCGACGCCCAGGAACGACGGGGGTGCATGACGTTGGCCATTGTCGGGACCAAAGGGCGCATCTGTAAAGCGCGGGGGCGGTGTAGAGTCATTCGAGAGGTCCAGATGCGTCTCCTTCGTCTCCCGGCGGTTCTCACCGTAGCCGGTCTGTGCAGCGCTTGTTTCGAGAGCGGTTCGACCGGCGTCGACGGCGGCGCCCAGGACGTCGCGCCGGACATCGCGCTGGACGTCGCGCCGGACGTGGGCTCGCCGTCGGCCGACATTCAGCTCGTCGACGTGGGCACCCCCGGCGATCTCGGCGGCGAGTCGCGCGAGATCGTCGGCGTCGAGGTCGACCCGATGAACGCGTCGCTCACGCTCGCGCCAGGAATGACTGCGATGCAAGCGTTTCGCGCCATCGGCGTGCGCCGCGACGGGCAGCGGGTGGTGCTGCCCACCGCGGTGTGGTCCGTGGGGGATCGTCGCGTCGGGGACATCAACGTCGACGGACTCTTCACCGCGTCGGGCGTGGCGGGCGGCGACGTCGAGGTGCGGGTCACCGTCACGGGGGCCCGGGCGATGGTGCTCAACGGCCGCGCGGTGCTGAGCGTGAACGCCCGCCGCGAGGTGGTGGACCCGCTCACCCCCGACCTCCCCGCGCGCTTCGCCGCCGCGCCGCTGCGCAACGACCCCGCCCGCGCCGCCCGCCTGCTGTATCCCCTCGACGGCGCGTGGATGCCCAACAACGTCGCCCCCCCGGCCGTGCAGTGGGAGCGCGGCGTGCGCGGCGACGCCTACCGGGTGCGACTCGCGAAGCCTCACGCGGTGACGACGGTCTACCTCGCGCATGGCGGCGACGGCTTCCCCTACGCCACGCTCATCACCGACGCCGCGTGGCGGCTCGCGGCGGAGAGCGACCTCGACGCGGAGCTGGTCATCACCGTCGACCGGCTCGACGCGGCGGCCAATCAGGTCATCGCAGGCTCGCCCGTGCGCGTGCGCTTCTCGCGCGGCCGGGTCTACGGCTCGGTGTACTACTGGAACCTCCTCGCCGGGCGCATGTCGCGCATCCGCCCCGACGCGGCGCGCAGCGACGACCTCGTGCCGCGCCCCGCGCCCCGGGCCGACGGCGTGCGCTGCGTCGCGTGTCACACGGTCTCGCGCGACGGCCGGATGCTCGCCGCGCAGGTGAGCTCGTCGGCGCCCGGGACGAGCATGGTCGGCGGCCTCTTCGACCTCACCGCCGACCTCACCGTCGACCCCGCGCCCACGGTCTCGTCGGTGGCGATGTTCCAGTGCGCCTCGTTCAACCCCGACGCCACGCGGCTGGTCACCTGCGCGACGGGCACGTGGTCGGGGCCCCTGGGCATGATCAACCCGCGCACGGGCGCGGGGATCCCCGTCGGCGGCCTGCCCACCGCGAACGCCACGATGCCCGAGTGGTCCCCCGACGGGCGGCACATCGCATACATCGCCAACGTGCGCCTCGACCCGCTGGGCAACCCCATCGGGGGCGACCTCGCGCTGCTGCGTGACCCCGGCGACACCCCCACGATCTTCGACCCGCCCATGGTGATCCACGCGGGCAACACCCTCGCGATGGGCGCTCCGCCGGGCGCCGTGGACGCGTACCCGACGTGGTCCCCCGACGCGTCGCTGATCGCGTTCCAGCACGGCGCCGGGGCCTTCTCGATCACCGGCCCGGGCGCGCTCTACCTCCTCTCGCGGCAGGGTGGCACCCCCTGGCGGCTCGACCAGGCGAACGGCGGCGCCAGCGGCGTGGACAGCTACCGCCCGACGTTCTCGCCCTTCGTCACCGACGAGGGCGGCGGGCGTCGGCTGCTGTGGCTCGCGTACTTCTCCCGCCGTGACTACGGCAACGCGCAAGTGGGCACCCGCGGCACGCGGCGACGGCAGATCTGGGTCACCGCGGTGGACGCCTCGCCGCAGATGGGCAGCGACCCCAGCCGGGTGGGCTACTGGCTCCCGGGGCAGGACGTGTCGACCGAGAACATGTCCGCCTACTGGTCCGCCGAGGCGTGCCGCGCCACGGGCAACGAGTGCCGCACCTCGGCCGACTGCTGCAGCGGCTCGTGCCGTCAGGACCCCACGAACCCCGCGCGCTTCGTCTGCCGCGCGCCCGAGCCCGAGGCGTGCCGTCGGCGGGGCCAGACCTGCAGCACGAGCAGCGAGTGCTGCGAAGGATTCATGTGCTACGCGAACGTCTGCGACACGCCGCCGGCCTGACCCTGCTGCTCGCCGCGTGCGGTCGCCACGACCGTCGCGATGTGCCTGCGCCGCAACGAGATGGGCGCGATGCGCGGTGGCGCTGGTCGCTGCCCTCCCCGCAGGGGAACACCCTCAACGCGGTCGCGAGCGACGGCGCGCAGGCCCTCGTGGCCGTGGGCGAGCGCGGCGCCGCGGTGCGCAGCGACGACGGCGGGGCCACGTGGCGCGAGGTCGACACGGGCGTGCGCGTCGCGCTCAACGGCGTGTGCGAGAGCGGCGGCGCGTGGGTCGCCGTGGGCGAGGGGGGCACCGTGCTCCGCAGCGCCGACGCGGGGTGGACCGCGGTGACCCACCCCCCCGCGGGTGACCTCGACGGCGTGGCGTGCCGCGGCCGCGCGGTGCTCGCGGTGGGCCGTCGCGGTGACCTCCTGCGCAGTGATGACGGCGGTGCCTCGTGGCGCGCGCTCCCCCGACGCGCCGACGCGGTGCTGCGCGCGGTGACCTTCGCGCCCGACGGGACCGCCTTCGCCGTGGGCGCGCACGGCCTGGGCCTGCGGGTCGCGCCCGATGGCGCGGTCACCCCGTTGCGCCTCGGGCCCGACGTGCCGCTCACCGCGGTGGCCCACGACGGGCGGGCGCTCACCGCGGTGGGCTGGCGGGGAACGGCCCTGCGGTGCGACGCGCGCGGCGATGGATGTGTGCCCCAGGGGTGCGTCCACGACGGAGATTTCTTCGACCTCGCGATGACCCCCGAGGGCGCCCTCGCCGTGGGCATGCGCGGCGTGGTCGCGAGCCTGCGCGAGGACCGCTGCGAGGTGCGCCTCGGCGACGGCGGCAGCACCCTCTACGGCATCGCGCGCGGCGTTGCGGGCGAGGTCGCGGTGGGCGATCACGGGCTCATTCGCGCGCGCGTCGACGGCGTGTGGCGAGACCGCGTGACCGCGCGCGCGACGGCGCTCTTCGCGGTGTGGGGCCGCGGGCCCGAGCGGGTCTTCGCGGTGGGCGCTCGCGGCGTGGCGCTGCGCAGCGAGGACCGCGGGCGGTCGTGGCGCCCGCTGCCGACGGGCGGTGAGCATCACCTCGTGGCGGTGCGCGGGGTGGGTGAGCGCGCGGTGGTGGCCCTCAGCGGGGGCATCGCCGCGCTGCGCAGCGAGGACCGCGGGGAGCACTGGCGCGAGGTGCCGCTGGGGACCGAGCGCGCGGGGGTGGGATTGTGGGCGCTCTCCCCCACCGAGCTCGTCGCGGTCGGCGCGCGCGGGAACATCGCTCGCAGCGCCGACGAGGGACGCAGCTGGCAGGCCGTGGCGAGCCCCGTGCCCAGCGCGCTCTTCGCCGTGTGGGGCGCGTCTCGCGCGGAGCTGTGGGCGGTGGGCTCGCGGGGGGTGATCCTGCGGTCGAACGACGGGGGCGCGCGGTGGGCGGTGCACCCCAGCGGCACCCTCGCGGACCTCACGACGGTGTGGGGCTCGGCCCGTGACGACGTCTACGCCGCGGGCAAGGACGGCACCGTGCTGCGCTGGGACGGCGCGCGCTGGTCACGCCTCGCGGTGCCCACCGACCGGGCGATCTTCGGGGTGTGGGGCAGCGGCGCCGACGACGTCTACCTCGTGGGCTCCGGGGGGCTGGTGCTCCACGGCACCGGGCGGGGCGCGCGGTGGTCACAGGAGCCCAGCGGCACCGACGAGGACCTGCTCGCGGTCTGGGGCAGCGGCGCCGACGACGTCTACGCCGTGGGCTACGCGGGGACCATTCTCCATCGCTGGTGATCCCCGCGCGGCGGCGGCTCAGTTGTCGACGTATCCGACCATGCAGCGCTGCAGCGAGGAGCGCTGGTTGGCGTTGTAGTTGTCATACGCGAAGCCCGTGCCCGCGGCGTTCACGTACGCGTACACGTTGCAGAGATGGATCTGGTGCACCCAGTACGACGCGCTGGCCGTGAGCCCCACGGTGTGCGGGGTGATGATCGACGCGCCCGCGTTCGACGCGAGCAGCTGGCACTCGTCGTAGTGGCGCGGGCCGTAGTCCTGGTACCGCCAGGTCTGCCCGAGGTGGGTGGTCGTGTCGGAGAGCGTGGCGTCGCGGGTGGTGCTGCGGCGGTCGCGCGCGACCACGCAGGGCTGCGACGACGTGACCGACGCGGTCTGGTACGTGGACCACCCCCCGGTCATGGCCACGCTCCCGAACCGGTGCCCGTACCACCCCGTGTTGGGCGTGGTGTAGACGCTGGGCGCGAGCATCCCGCCGACCCGCGAGGCCGCCGTGAGGCACGCCGCGTAGGTCATGCTCCCGAGGTTCACGTAGTTGTGCTGGTGCGCGTTGCCGAACGAGCACCCGCTGGCCGGCAGCGTCGTGGAGGTGAACGGCTCGCTGTTGTGAATCGTCGCCGTGCACACGCTGTCGCGGCACACGCCCATGCACATCACCCCGCAGGCGCCGCAGTTCATCCGGTCGCTCGTGAGCGCGGCCTCGCAGCCGTTGGCGGGGTTGGCGTCACAGTCCGCGAAGCCCGCGTTGCACGCGCCCACGCCGCAGGTGCCGTTGATGCACACGGGCGAGGCGTTGTTCACCGCGGAGCACGCGCGGCCGCAGGCGCCGCAGTTGTTCACGTCGCTCTGGGTGCTCACCTCGCAGCCGTCGACCAGCATGTTGTTGCAGTTCGCGAAGCCCGTGAGGCAGACGCCCGGCACGCACTGCCCGTTGCCGCAGGTGCGGGTCATGTTGGGGTACGGGGGGCACGCGCGCCCGCAGCCGCCGCAGTGGTCGGGGCTGTACGTGGTGTCGACGCACGCGCCGCTGCAGGTGGTCAGCGGGCATGAGCCCCGGCACGCGCCGGCCACGCACGACTGCCCGTTGCCGCAGAGGGTGCCGCACATGCCGCAGTTCGCGGGGTCACTCTGCACGTCCACGCACCGCCCGCCGCACGCGGTCTGCCCCGCGCCGCAGGAGAGCTCGCAGCGGCCCGCGGCGCAGACCTGCCCGGCCGCGCAGGTGGTGCCGCACATCCCGCAGTTCGCGCGGTCGACCTGCGCGTCGACGCAGCGGTTGCCGCAGCGCGTGAGCCCCGCGGGGCACGTGAGCATGCAGGCGCCGCCCATGCAGACCTCGCCCGCCGCGCAGGCGTTGCCGCACATGCCGCAGTGCGCGGCGTCGCCCTGGGTGTCCACGCAGCGGGCCGCGCCCCCCACGGTGCACGCCGTCTGCCCCGCCGGACACGCCGTCATGCACGCGCCCCCCGTGCAGACCTGCCCCGCGGCGCAGGCCGTGCCGCAGGCGCCGCAGTTCGCGCGGTCGGTGGCGAGGGTGGCGCATGTTGTGCCGCAGGCCACCTGCCCGCCCGGGCACGAGGTCGCGCAGCGTCCCATGGCGCACGCCTGCCCCGCGGCGCAGGCCATGCCGCAGGCGCCGCAGTTCGCGGCGTCGCTCTGCGTGTCGACGCACCGCGCGCCGCACACCGACTGACCGCTGGGACAGCTCGTCTGGCAGCTCCCGCTCACGCAGAACTGCCCCGCGGCGCAGGCCGTGCCGCAGGCGCCGCAGTTCGCGCGGTCGTTCATGGGGTCGACGCAGGCGCCGCCGCAGAGCCGCTGCGCGCTGCCGCAGGAGGGCCCGGCGTCGGCGGTCGCGGGCGCGTCGAGGGGGGTGGACGCGTCGCCGGGGGTCTCGGCGTCGACCGCCGCGGGCACGTCGGCGGTGGGGGTGACGCCGCCGCCGGTGGGGGTGCCACAGCCGATCATCAGGCCGCCCAGCAGGGCGACGCCGCTCAAGGGTCGGGAATTACGCATGCAAGCAAACCGCTCCTTTCGCGCCACGCGCGACCCGCGGACGATAGCGCCCTCTGCGGGTCGGGGAGAACTCCGGGGCGACGGCGCGCGGGGTCTTGCGACGGTGGACGGGGTGGGCGATACGCGGCCATGCCGCGCGCTGTCACCCTCCGCGATCGAGTCCGCTACCGCTTCGATGGGTTCATGTCTCGCGGCCCCGCCGCGCTCGTGGGGGCCCTCGGGCTCGCCTCGATGCTGGTCATCGTGGCCGGGGCCGTGGCCGTGCACAGCCTCGGGGTCGCGCCGGTTGACGCCGAGGGCCACCGGCCCGGGCTCGTGACCCTGATCTGGATGGCCGCGATGCACGCGATGGACGCCGGCGCGGTGGGCGGCGACGACGGCGCGCGGGGCTACCTCGCGCTGATGCTCGCGGTGACCCTGGGCGGGATCTTCGTCGTGAGTGCGTTCATCGGCGTGCTCACCTCGGGCCTCGGCGCCAAGCTCGACGAGCTGCGCAAGGGGCGCAGCCGGGTCATCGAAGACGGGCACGCCCTCATCCTGGGCTGGTCGCCGCAGGTGTTCACCATCGTGAGCGAGCTCTGCGAGGCCGGGCGCAATCACCCCGGGTCGGTCATCGTGGTCCTCGCCGACAAGGACAAGGTCGAGATGGAGGACGAGCTCGCGACCAAGGTCCCCGACCGTCGCGGCGCGCGGGTGGTGTGCCGCCGCGGGAGCCCCATCGACCTCGACGACCTCGACATCGCGAGCCCCGAGACCTCGCGGGCCATCGTGGTGCTCGGGCCCGAGGGGGCCGACGACCCCGACGTGAGCGTCATCAAGACCGTGCTCGCGCTCGTGGGCCACAAGCCCCACGACGGGGGCAAGCACCACATCGTGGCCGAGATCCGCGACGCGCGAAACCGCGTGCCCGCCCGCATGGTGGGCAAGGACCAGGTCGAACTCGTGCTCTCGGGCGACGTCATCGCCCGCATCGCCGTGCAGACCTGTCGGCAGTCGGGCCTCTCGTCGATCTACACCGAGCTCCTCGATTTCGGCGGCGACGAGATCTACTTCCACAATGTCGGCGCCCTCGCGGGCAAGACCTTCGGCGCCTCCCTCGACGCCTTCGAAGACGCCGCCGTGCTCGGGCTGCGCACCGCCGACGGCGCGACCCGGCTGCTCCCGCCCATGGACACGAAGCTCGGCGCGGGCGACGCGCTGGTGCTCATCGCCGCCGACGACGACAAGATCCAGTCCGTCGCGAAGGCCCACGCGGTCGACGCGTCGCTGCTGCGCGAGGCCCCGCCCGCGGTGCGCGCGCCCGAGCGCACGCTGATCCTGGGGTGGAACTCTCGCGGGGCGACCGTGGTGCGCGAGCTCGATTCCTACGCGATGCCCGGGTCGGCGCTCACCATCATCGCCGACGACGACGCGCCCACGCAGGACCTCGCCGCCCTCGCCGCGCCGCTCGCGAACCACGCCGTGAGGGTGGTGCGCGGCGACATCACCGACCGGGGTGTGCTCGACGAGGCCGAGGTGCGGGGCTACCAGCACATCGTCACGCTCTCCTACGCCGAGCGCCTCGGGGTGCAGCAGGCCGACGCGGTGACCCTCGTGACCCTGCTGCACCTCCGCGACATCGAGGAGCGCCACGGCGACAGCTTCTCGGTGGTCAGCGAGATGCTCGACGCGCGCAACCAGAAGCTCGCCGAGGTCACGGGCGCCGACGACTTCATCGTGAGCGAGAACCTCGTGAGCCTGCTGCTCGCCCAGCTCGCGGAGAACAAGGCCCTCGGCGCGGTGTTCGAAGACCTCTTCGACGCCGACGGCGCGGAGATCTACCTCAAAGACGCCGCGGGCTACGTCGCCCTCGGTGAGCCCGTGCCCTTCGCCGCCGTGGTCGAGGCCGCGCGTCGCCGCGGCGAGATCGCCATCGGCTTCGACGCCGCCGCGGCGCGGGGCGAGCGGGGGCCGCGGATCAACCCCCGCAAGGGCGACCGCGTGACCTTCGCCAAGGGCGACCGCGTGGTGGTGCTCGCGAGCGAGTAGC
Source organism: Polyangiales bacterium (assembly GCA_044376155.1). GTDB lineage: Bacteria > Myxococcota_A > Polyangia > Polyangiales > JAWKRB01. The sequence continues at coordinate 4,315 of JBILLI010000063.1, read as the reverse complement.
CCCACCGCGGCGCAGACGGTGCGGGGAGCTCCAGCACTCGCGCGCCTTCATGCCACAGGAGGACCGGGCGGTGCGTCGCCCTGATCCTCGCGGGCCTGACCTGCGCGGCATCTCGCCGGGGAACACCGCGAAGCGATCGCCCCGGCGCGCACGGCGTGTCCCCGCGCACCGTCCGTCGGCGATGCACGCTGTGCGATCCCCTGGCGCACTGCGCAATGCGTGCGTCGCGCGGTCGCCAACGGCGCCCTGAAGGCGCCATTCGCGAGGGTGGCATCGCGGTTGCCCTGGGCCCACGCCATGACGGTCGACGCAGACCCCACCAGCGGCGCCCACGCCTTCGGCGCGGAGCACGCGTGCGCCCACTGCGGCGCGGAGATGTCGGTCGACTCACGGGATGCGTACTGCTGCATCGGCTGCCGGGTGGTCAGCGGGCTGCTCTCGTCGCGAGGGTTGCAGCGCTACTACGACCTCCGCGGCGCCCGCGGGGCCCCGGTGGCGTCGCAGCGCGCGCGGCGTGACCTCAAGTGGCTCGACGCCATCGAGCTCGACCTGCAGCAGTCCACGGGCGCGCGCTGCGTGGAGCTCGACCTCCAGGGCATTCAGTGCGCGGCGTGCGTGTGGCTGCAAGAGGAGCTGTTCAAGCGCCACACGGGCGACGGCGCGGGCCTCGACATCACGGTGAACCCCGCGCTGGGCAAGGTGGAGCTGCTGGTGAAGCCCGGCTTCGACCTGCGCCGCTACATCGAGGACGTCGAGCAGTTCGGCTACCTCTTCGGCCCCGCGGTGAAGCGCCCGCAGCCGAACACCAGCGCGCTGCTCGGGCGCATCGGGCTGGCCATGGCGCTGGCCCTCAACGCGATGCTGTTCTCCATCCCGATCTACTTCGGGCTGCGCGACGGCCTGGTGCACACGGTGTTTCGCTGGCTCGCGTTCCTGCTCGCGACGGCCAGCGTGGCGGTGGGCGCCAGCGTGTTCGTGAAGTCTGCGTGGGAGGGCCTGAAGCGGGGTGTGGTGCACCTCGACCTCCCCATCGCGCTGGGCGCGGTGCTGGGCTACCTCGGGTCGGCCGGGCACTTCTTCGCGGGGCGCGACGAGGGCGCGTATTTCGACACGGTCACCACCTTCATCGCCCTGATGCTCGTGGGGCGGTGGCTGCAGGAGCGGGTGCTCGACCGCAACCGCATGCAGCTCCTCGCCGACGACGGCACCGACGCGCTGCTCACCCGGCGCGTGGACGACGGCCGCGTGCGGGTCTCTCCGTGCACCGAGATCGCCGCGGGCGACGTGCTGCTGATCGCGCCGGGCGACCTCGTGCCCGTGGCCTGCGCGCTGCGCGAGGCCTCGGCGAGCGTGAGCATGGACTGGATCGACGGCGAGTCCGCGCCCCGGGCGGCGGCGCGGGGCGACGTCATCCCCGCGGGGGCGTTCAACGTCGGGGCGCGCGCGATCACCGTGGAGGCGCAGGAGCCCTTCGCCGACTCACGCCTGCCGAACCTCTTGCGCCGCAGCGCCGACCGCGAGCGCGAGGGCGAGGCGCCGCGCAGCACCGTGTGGTGGCGCAGCCTCACGAAGATCTACGTGCTCGCCGTGCTCGCGGTGGCGGTGCTGGGCTTCGCGGGGTGGTACCTCGCCACGGGGGACCTCTCGCGCGCCGCGCAGGTCGCCACCTCGGTGCTGGTGGTGACGTGCCCGTGCGCCTTCGGCATCGCCACGCCCACCGCGTATGAGCTGGTGCAGGCCGGCCTCCGTCGCCTCGGGCTCTTCGTGCGCAGCGGGGGCTTTCTCGACCGCATGACCGCGGTGCGCAAGGTGGTCTTCGACAAGACCGGCACGCTCACCACGGGCGCCCTCACGCTCCGCGACCCCGCGGCCCTCGACGCGCTCACCGCCGACGAGCGCGCGGTGCTCGGGAACATGGCCGCGCGCAGCGCCCATCCCCGGAGCGCGGCGGTGCGCGAGGCGCTGCCGGTGTTGTTTGATGAGTCCCTCGCGGTGGTCGAAGAGACGGGCCTCGGGCTCTCGCTGGAGCACGGGGGGCGCGTCTACCGCATGGGCCGCGGCGACTGGGCGGTGACCGAGGGCGACCCCGCGGGCACGGTGTTCTCGGTCGACGGCGCGCTCCGTGTGCGCCTCGACGCCGAGGAGCGCCTGCGGCCCGACGCCGCCTCGGAGCTGCGGAAGTTGGAAGAAGACGGCTATGAGGTGTGGATCCTGTCGGGTGACGCGCCCGCCCGCGTGCGGGCCATGGCCGACGCGCTGGGGGTCGCGCCCGAGCGCGCGGTGGGCGGCTGTTCCCCTGAAGACAAGGCCGCGTGGCTCGACGCGCACGACCGCGGCGACACCCTGATGATCGGCGACGGGATCAACGACGCCCTCGCCGCCGAGCGCGCCCACTGCGCGCTCACCCCCGCGGTGGACCGTCCCTTCATGCCCGCGCGCACCGACGCCTGGTTCGTCACCCCGGGGCTGCGCCCTGTGCGCCTCGCACTGCGTGCAGCGCACGGACTGCGCCGCACGGTGCACCGCAACCTTGTGGTGGCCACCGCCTACAACACCGCCGCGGTGGCCCTGTGCCTCGCGGGGAAGATGTCGCCGCTGCTCGCGGCGCTGCTGATGCCGCTGTCTTCGCTGTCGATCCTGGCGGCGACGATCGCGGCGCTCTCACCGAGGAGCACGCTGTGGAGATCATAGTCCTGCTGGCCTTCATCGGCCTCGTGATGGTGGCCGGCATGTTGCTGATGTTCGGCCACGGCGTTCACCAGCGGTCGGACCAGCACGCCGACCGCCTCGCATTGTTGCCCATCCAGGAGGACGCGCCGGTGGCGGAAGCCGCCAGCGCCCGGGAGTCATCATGAGTACGAGTCTGGAGGAGGCGCCCGAGGGCGCCCGCAAGGTCCGCATCCAGTACGACGACGCGATCGTGCGACTGTTCGCGAGCGCGTCGGTCATCTGGGGCATCGTCGGCATGCTGGTGGGCGTGATCATCGCCCTGCAGCTCGCGTGGCACGGGGCGAACATCGCGCCGTACCTCACCTTCGGGCGGCTGCGCCCGCTGCACACCAACGCGGTGATCTTCGCGTTCGTGGGCAACATGATGTTCGCGGGCGTCTTCTACTCCACGCAGCGCGTGCTCCGTACGCGCATGGCGTCGGACGTGCTCTCGAAGATCCACTTCTGGGTCTATCAGCTCATCATCGTCGCCGCGGCGGTGACGCTCCCCCTGGGGATCACCCAGGGCAAGGAGTACGCGGAGCTGGAGTGGCCCATCGACCTCGCCGTGGTGGTGGTCTGGGTCGTCTTCGCGGTCAACATGTTCTGGACCATCGCGAAGCGGAACGAGAAGCACCTCTACGTCGCCGTGTGGTTCTACATCTCCACGATCCTCACGATCGCGGTGCTGTACATCGTGAACAACCTCGCGCTGCCGCTGGGGCTCTTCAAGAGCTACTCGCTCTTCGGCGGCGTGCAGGACGCGCTCACGCAGTGGTGGTACGGGCACAACGCCGTCGCGTTCTTCCTCACCACGCCCATCCTCGGGATCATGTACTACTTCCTCCCGAAGGCGGCGGGGCGGCCGGTGTTCTCCTACCGCCTGTCCATCATTCACTTCTGGGCCCTGGTGTTCATGTACATCTGGGCGGGTCCCCACCACCTGCTCTTCACCGCCCTCCCCGACTGGGCGCAGACCCTCGGGATGATCTTCTCGGTGATGCTCTGGGCGCCCTCCTGGGGCGGCATGCTCAACGGCCTGCTCACCCTCCGCGGCGCCTGGGACAAGGTGCGCGAAGACCCGGTGCTGAAGTTCTTCGTGGCGGGCGTGACCTTCTACGGCATGTCCACCTTCGAGGGCCCGCTGCTCTCCATCAAGAGCGTGAACGGCCTCGCGCACTACACCGACTGGATCATCGGCCACGTGCACGAGGGCGCCCTCGGCTGGAACGGCTTCATGGCCGCCGGGATGTTCTATTGGATGTTCCCGCGCCTCTGGGGCACCAAGCTCCACTCCAAGGGCGCCGCGGATTTCCACTTCTGGATCGGCACCATCGGCATCCTGCTCTACGTGGTCTCGATGTGGGCCGGCGGGATCACCCAGGGCCTCATGTGGCGCGCGGTCGACGCCAACGGCGCGCTGCAGTACCCGAACTTCGTCGAGACCCTCATCGCCATTCGCCCCATGTACTGGACGCGCCTGGTCGGCGGCACCCTCTACCTCGTCGGCTTCTGCCTGATGGCGTGGAACCTCTGGATGACCGCGCGCTCGGGCAAGGCCGTGAACGGCGAGGTCGAGGTCGTGAAGCACGACGCCCCGGCCTCG
>JBILLI010000062.1:0-18452 GCA_044376155.1 Polyangiales bacterium | reverse complement strand
CCGCGGCGACCTCGGCTCCTTCGGCCGCGGGGCGATGGTGCCGCCCTTCGAGCAGGCGGCCTTCGCGCTGGCCGTGGGGCAGATCTCCGACATCGTCGAGACCCAGTTCGGCTACCACGTCATCAAGCGCACGCGCTGATCCGCTGGGCGATTCCACCGCCCCGGGCGCGCCGACGGACTACACTGCCCGACCCCCCAATGCCCTGTCTCACCGCCGACCACGTCGTTCGCTCACACGGCCTCACCACCGTGCTCAAGGATGTCTCCCTCGCCATCGACGACGGTGAGCGCGTCGGCCTCGTGGGGGTCAACGGCAGCGGCAAGAGCACCCTCGCGCGTGTCCTCGCGGGCCTCGACGCCCCCGAGCAGGGGACCGTGGCGAGACGCCGCGACCTGCACCTGCGCTACCTCTCGCAAGAGCCCGAGCTCGACGAGTCCCACACCGTCTACGAGGCCGTGGAGTCGGCGCTGGGCGCGTGGCGTGACGCGCGCGCGCGCTACGACCAGATCTCGGCGCAGCTCCAGCAGGGGGAGGGGGACGCGCACGCCCTGGTCGACGCGCAGACCCACTGCGCCTCGGAGATCGAGCGCCTCGGGGGCTGGGAGCAGGGGCACCGCGTCGAGGAGATCCTCGCGCACCTCGGGCTGCACCGGCACGACCAGCCGGTGAGCACGCTCTCGGGCGGCGAGCGTCGGCGCGTGGCGCTGGCGCAGGTGCTGGTCGCGCAGCCCGACCTCGCGATCCTCGACGAGCCCACGAACCACCTCGACGCCGACACCATCGAGTGGCTCGAGGAGCACCTGCGCAGCAGTTACCGCGGCGCCCTGCTGGTGATCACCCACGATCGCTTCTTCCTCGACCGCGTGGTCACCCGCATCATCGAGATCGACCGCGGGATGGCCTTCGCCTACGAGGGCGCGTGGAGCGCGTACATCAGCACCAAGGCCGACCGCCTCGCCCACGAGGCCAAGGTCGAGTCGCGGCGGCTGAACCTCCTGCGCCGCGAGCAGGAGTGGCTCTCCCGCGGCCCCGCGGCGCGCACGACGAAGCAGAAGGCGCGCATCCATCGGGCCGAGTCCCTGGACGTCACGGTGCGCGAGGCGCGGCGGCGCGAGGAGTCCGTCACCCTCGCGGCCGGCGCGGCGTCGTCGGGCAAGCGCATCGTGGATCTCGAGGGCGTCACCCTCGCGCGCGGCGACCGCACGCTGGTGAAGGGGCTCGACCTCGTCCTCGGGCCGGGCGAGCGCCTCGGGGTCATCGGTCCCAACGGTGCGGGCAAGACCACGCTGGTGCGGGCGCTGCTCGGCGAAGACCCCGTGGCCGCGGGCAAGGTGACCCTCGCGCCGAGCATCAAGGTGGCCTACTTCGACCAGTCTCGCGAGGGCCTCGACCCCGAGAAGTCGGTGTACGACAACCTCTTCGAGGGCAGCGACCGGGTGTGGGTCGCGGGGCGGCACGTGAACCTCCATGGGTACCTCGAAGACTTCCTCTTCGAGAACGCGCGGCAGCGGCAGAAGGTGGCGATGCTCTCGGGCGGGGAGCGCGCGCGGCTCGCGCTCGCGAAGATCCTCCGCGGCGAGAGCAACCTGCTGGTGCTCGACGAGCCCACCAACGACCTCGACGTGGCGACGCTCAACGTGCTCGAAGAGCTCCTGATCTCCTGGCCCGGATGCGCGGTGATCGTGACCCACGACCGCGCGTTCCTCGACCGGGTGGCGACCTCGATCCTCGCCTTCGAGGGCGAGGGGCGGGCGGTGCGTTACGCAGGGGGGTGGAGCGACTACCGCGCCCAGCGCGCCTACGCCGAGGCCGAGCGGGTGAAGCCCGCAGAGGTCGCGAAGCCCGCAGAGGTCGCGAAGCCCGCAGAGGTCGCGAAGAAGAAGCTCTCGTTCGCCGAGTCCAAGGAGCTCGACGCGCTGCCTGGGCGCATCGACGCCGCCGACGCCGAGGTGCAGTCGCTGGAGGCGCGGCTGGCCGACCCGACGATCTACGTGGGTACCGGGGCCGAGGTGCCGGGGCTCATGGCGTCGCTCGAGAAGGCGAAGGCAGCGGCCGAGGCGCTGCTGACGCGCTGGGAGCAGCTGGAGTCGCGTCGGGGCTGAGCGCTCCGTCGGGGGCGATCCCCGCATCCAGAGGCACCGCGCCGCCCGCGAGCGCTTCCAACGACGCGAGGTCACCGTTGAACACGTCGAGGTCCACGGGGGTGCGCACGCCCGGCACGCGCCCGCGCTCCGAGGTCTGCCAGAAGGCCCACGCGCGCCACGGGTGGGCGATGCTCGGGCACCGCACCTCGGCGTACTGCGGGTGCCAGAGGGGCAGCGCGGCGAAGGCATCGCTCTGCACCCACCGCGGCCAGTAGTGCGCGCCCGTGTAGATCATGGGCTCGCGCCCGGTGCCCTCGCGCACCGCCGTCACCAGCACCGCGAGGCGCGCGGCGTAGACCGACGGCGGGGGAACGCCCGGCGGCATCTTCTCCACGTCGAGGGCGACCGGGAGATCGCCAGGACCGAGCCGCCCCACCGCGCGCATCACGAGCGTGGCCTGGGCCACGGGGTCCTGCTCGGGGAGCACGTAGAGGTAGGCGCCGCGCAGGAGCCCAGCCGCGCGCATGCCGGCCCAGTTGCGCGCGAAGGTCGCGTCGGCGCGGCTCCCGAGGCCCGCCCGGGCGATGGCGAAGCGACGGCCGCTCGCGCGCACGGCGGGCCAGTCCACCGCGCCCTGGTGTTCGGAGACGTCGATGCCCTCGACGGTCGGTCCCCGCCCGCACACCAGCGAGAGGGTGCTGCGCGGCGCACGGGCCCCGCCCCGCCCGCTGCACGCGGCGAGGAGCAGCGCGCCGAGCATGCGCCACGAAGAAACGCTCACCGCGGGAAGACACGACGGCGACGCGGGCGCGTCAAGCGCCGTGTGGCACCGCATGGCGGGCTGTGATACCCGCTCCAGCGGGAATGCGCGGCGGCAGGCGTGCATTCACCCCCCATCCACACTCCCCGCGGCAGGGCCGAGCATGAGCGACGAGAACACCGAGACCCCGAAGAACGAAGAGACCCCGACCACCGAGGCGACGAAGGCCGAGGGGGCTGCGCCCGCGAAGGTCGAGGCGAAGCCTGTGGTCACTGCGGGCGAGTGGGCGTTCTTTCTCGCGCTCTCGGCGGGCACCGCGGCGGCCGACCTGTGGAGCAAGCATTGGGCGCTCAACCGCCTGTCCCGCGCGATCCCCAATCCCCCGCCGCTGTGCGCGCCGCCGCCGGGGCGCCCGGGCATCGACTACCTGATGCAGCGACAGCCGAGCGAGACGCTCACGCTGATCAACAACTACCTCGACTTCACCTACGCCGAGAACTGCGGCGGGGCCTGGGGCCTGCTCCACGGCGCACGCGAGAGTCTGCGGCGCCCGTTCTTTCTGCTCGTGACCATCGCCGCCGTGGCCTACATCGTTCACCTCTACCGCACGCTTGAGAAGGGGCAGCGGGTGATGAAGGTCGCGCTGCCGCTGGTCCTCGGCGGCGCCATCGGCAACCTCGTCGACCGGGTGCGCCTGGGCTACGTCGTTGACTTCATCCACATGCACTGGCGCCACCGCAGCCACTGGCCGACCTACAACGTCGCCGACATCGCGATCACCGTGGGCATCGGGCTGATGCTGCTGGAGTACATCCTCGAGCCCCGGCGCATCGCCCGCGAGAAGAAGGCCGCGCAGGCCGTCGCCGCCGAGCCCGCCGCGACCACGGCGAGCTGAGCCGACGATGCGCCCGGTCCTCTTCTCGCTCTTCGGTCTAGAGGTGCCGGCGTACTTCGCGATGCTCGCCATCGGGTTCTCCCTGGCGACGTGGATCGGCGCGCGCTGGCTCGGCCGCCTGGGCTACGACCGCGAGGTGGTGGTCGACCTCGGGCTCGCCATGGTCATCGCCGGCGTGCTCGGGGGGCGAGTGCTGCACGTGCTCGCCGACGGTTACTTCTGGGACTACGTGCACCTCTGCACCGACCCTTCGAAGGTCGCGTGGCGCATCTCCGAGGCCCACTGCCGCGCGCCCTCGGTCGACGGCGTCTGGGACGCGGCCCACCGCGTCTGTCACCCGAAGGAGGCCAACTGCTTCGCGTGGGCGGCCTTCTGGGCGGGTGGGCTCACGTACTACGGCGGGCTCATCGGCGCGACGGGCTACGCGTGGTGGTTCTTGAAGCGCGAGGGCTTTCCCTTCTGGAAGGCCGCGGACATGGGCGGCTTCGCGATCTCCCTGGGCCTCGCGTGGGGCCGTATGGGGTGCTTCCTCGCGGGCTGCTGCTTCGGCGTGCGCGCCGACACCGCGTGGGCCGTGAGCTTCCCCCCCTGGTCGCCCGCCAGCGAGACGCAGTTTCGCGAGGGGCTCCTCGCGGCCGAGCGCCTCCCGTCGCTGCCGGTGCACCCCACGCAGCTCTACGAGTCCGTGGGCTGCCTCGCCATCGCGGCGTACTGCTACCTCGTGCTCGCGCCCCGCAAGCGCTTCGACGGGCAGGTCTTTCTGGTCTTTCTGGGTGCCTACTCCGCGCTGCGCGTCGCCGTTGAGGCCCTGCGCAACGATGATCGTGGCGGCGCTCTCGGTCTCAGCACCTCGCAGCTCATCTCCGTGGCGATCGTCGCGCTGATCCCCCTCGCGTGGCGGCACCTCCGTCGCCGCGCGGCCGAAGAATAATTTCGTCGGTCCCGCAACCTCCCACCGCGCTTCACCCGAGTCCCTCCCCGCGCCGCGCGACGTGTGTCTCGCGCGGCGCCCACCCGGAGGTCCTCGCCATGAAGCAGCGCCCGTCTCGCCTCGTTGATCCCCTCGCGAACCTCAACACGCCCTTCCATGAGGAGGCCGAGCGCATCCACGCGGGCGGGCTCCAGCCCGAGAAGATCACCGCCGTCCCGCATTGTGTCGGTGGCCTCTCGCTCGCGTCGTGGCGCGCGCTGGTGGTGGCGACGAACGACGCGCTCTCCCCCTCCGGCCTGCTGGTGCGCTTCGTGGGGGACCACTTTCGCGTGATCTCGTCCGACGGCGCGCTGATGGTGCTGCACCTCGACAACCTCGCCCTGCGCTGCCGCGGGCGCTCACCCGAGGCGATTCGCGTCGAGGTCGAGGCGCATGTGGGCCGCGTGCTCTCGGCGCGATCGGTGGTCGCGGCGGAGGGGCCGATGCCGTTCTCCGAAGCCGCGCCGCGCCTGCTCGCGCAGGTGTACCGCGAGGACATGCTTCCGGTCGACGCCGACGCGTTGGTGCGGCCGCTCTGCGAGGGGCTGGTGACGATGCTGGCGATGGACGTGGGCCCCGCCATCGTCACAGTGTCGCGGTCGTGGTGCGAGGCGTGGGGCGAGCCCGACGACGCGCTCCTGCGCAGGGGCGTCGAGAACCTTCGGCGTCGGCCCCTGCAACGAGGCGAACTCGCGTTCGGGGGGCAGGGCTTCATGCTGACCTCCGACGAGCTCACCACGGCCGCGCAGGTGCACCTGCTCGCCACACACCTCGGGAGTGCCCCCGGGGCGGGGGCGCTGGTCCTGCTGCCGACGCGCGGCATGCTGCTGTGCGTGCCCCTTGTGGCAGGCTCGACCGCGGGGGTGATGACCGTGGTGCGCGATACCTTCGTGCTGATGCGCGACCTCTGGGAGGGCCTCGCCCTCTACGCGCCCACGGAGCCCGAGTTCTCGCGCGACCTGTACTGGTGGCACGAGGGCACGCTGCGACGCTTCCCCGTGCGCATCCAGGGGCGACTCGCGATGATGGTGCCGCCGCCGGAGTTCGTGGAGCTCGTCGAGGACCTCACGCGCCGCGACGCGAACTGACCCCGCGCAGGCACTCCTTCGGACCTCGGTGACACGCGCCGCGTGCGCGTGAGAGCCTCGAAAGCGCGGGACCCCCAGGCATCACGCCGGGTTGCTTACAACCGAACGCGAGGATCGAATGAAACAAGTGGGATGGGCCATGCGCGCCGCCAGTTGGCTCGGCATGGTCGCGCTGTTCGCGGCGTGCGACGGCACGGCCGTCGTCGGCATCACGGGTGACGGAGGCATGGACGCGGCGGCCGATGTTGGCTGCGCAACCGGGCAGACGGCCTGCGGCAGAACCTGCGTCGACACCCTGTCGAGCGGGGCGAACTGCGGCGCGTGCGGCAACGCGTGCACCCAGGGGAACGTCTGCGTGAACGGCACCTGCATGCAGAGCTGCCCGGGCGCGCAGGCGCTCTGCGGCAACCTCTGCGTCAGCACGAACACCGACCGCGAGCACTGCGGCGCCTGCGGCCGCACCTGCGCCGCGGGCCAGGTCTGCTCGAATGGTCAGTGCGCGCTGAATTGCGCCGCGAACCTGCAGAGCTGCTCCGGCGGCGGTGACGGCGGCGCTGACGCCGGCGGCACGCGCTACTGCGCCGACCCGACGAGCGACCGCGCCAACTGCGGCGGCTGCGGCAACGCCTGTGCGAGCGGGCAGATCTGTGAGCGCGGCGCCTGCGTCATCAACTGCGCGATGGGGCAGACGGCCTGCGGCGGCGTGTGCCGCGACCTGCAGACCGACCGCGCCCACTGCGGCGCCTGCGGCACCGCCTGCATGACCGGTCAGGTGTGCTCCAACGGCACCTGCCGCGTCGACTGCGGCGGCGGCACGACAGAGTGCGGCGGCGTCTGCCGCGACACCCAGACCGACTTCGCGAACTGCGGCGCCTGCGGCACCGCCTGCGCGGCGGGCCAGGTCTGCAGCCGCGGCGCCTGCGAGGTGAGCTGCGCGGCGGGCCTGACGAACTGCATGGGCGTCTGCCGTGACGTCACCACCGACAACAACCACTGCGGCGCCTGCGGCATGGTCTGCCCCGCGGGCCAGGTGTGCTCGGGCTCCTCGTGCCGAACGACCTGCGGCGCGGGCACCACCGACTGCGGCGGCGTCTGCCGCGACACCCAGACCGACCGCGCCAACTGCGGCGCCTGCGGCACGGTGTGTCCCTCGGGGCAGGTGTGCTCCGCGGGGACCTGCCGGGTCTCATGCGGCGCGGGCACCACCGACTGCGGCGGCGTCTGCCGCGACACCCAGACCGACCGCGGCAACTGCGGCGCCTGCGGAACGGCCTGCGCGGCCGGGCAGGTCTGCTCGGGCGGCATGTGCCAGCTCTCCTGCGCGGCGGGGACCACCAACTGCGGCAGCGTCTGCCGCGACACCGACACCGACCGGCTCAACTGCGGCGCGTGCGGCAACGCGTGCGCCTCGGGCCAGGTCTGCTCGAACGGCACGTGCCGGCTCTCCTGCGGCGGCGGACTCGTCGACTGCGCGGGCACCTGCCGCGACACGCAGACCGACCTCGCGCACTGCGGCGCCTGCGGCATGGCGTGCGCCGCCGGGCAGGTGTGCTCCAACGGCGCCTGCCGCGTGGCCTGCGCGACGGGTCTGACCAACTGCAGCGGCACCTGCCGCGACACCGACACCGACAACAACCACTGCGGCGCTTGCGGCCGCGCGTGCGCCGCGGGGCAGGTCTGCTCCGCGGGGACGTGCCAGCTCTCCTGCCAGGAGGGCGCCCGCAACTGCGACGGCTTCTGCCGTGATCTGCAGAGCGACACGCGCAACTGCGGCGCCTGTGGCGTGGCCTGCGCCAGCGGGCAGGTCTGCTCCGCTGGCGCCTGCCAGGTGTCATGCGGCACGGGGCTCACCAACTGCGCCGGCGTCTGCCGCGACGTCACGACCGACAACAACCACTGCGGCGCCTGCGGCCGCGCGTGCGCCGCGGGGCAGGTCTGCTCCAACGGCACCTGCCAGCTCTCGTGCGCGAGCGAGCTCACGAACTGTCAGGGCAGCTGCCGCGACCTTCGCGATGACCGCGGCAACTGCGGCGCTTGCGGCCGCTCGTGCATGAGCGGCGAGGCGTGCGTCGGCAGCGCCTGCGTGCTCAGCTGCATCACCGGGCAGACCGCCTGCGCGGGCGCCTGCCGCGACACGCAAACCGACCGCGCCCACTGCGGCGCCTGCAACCGCGCGTGCGCGTCGGGCCAGGTCTGCGCCGCGGGCGCCTGCGTGCTCTCGTGCGACGGGTCACTTCAGGCGTGTTCGGGCGTCTGCCGCGACCTGCAGACCGACCGCCTCAACTGCGGCAGCTGCGGCCGCGTCTGCGGCAGCGGACAGGTCTGCGTCGCGGGCGCCTGCGTGCTCTCGTGCCCCACCGGGCTCGCCGAGTGCGGCGGCACCTGCCGCGATTTTCAGACCGACCGCCTCAACTGCGGCGCCTGCAACCGCGCGTGCGCCGCGGGCCAGGTTTGCACGGCGGGCGCCTGCGTCCTGAGCTGCGGCACCCCCGGCACCGACTGCTCGGGCGTGTGCCGTGACCTCGGCAGCGACACGCAGAACTGCGGCGCCTGCGGCAACGTCTGCCCCAGCGGCCAGCGCTGCGTCGGCGGCGCCTGCGCGGTCTCTTGCGGCACCGGGCTCACGAGCTGCTCCGGCGTGTGCCGCGACCTGCAGACCGACCGTCTCAACTGCGGCACCTGCGGGAACACCTGCGCCAGCGGGCAGGCGTGCACCAACGCCGCGTGTGCGATCACCTGCTCCTCGGGCCTCAACGAGTGCTCGGGCAACTGCCGCGACCTGCAGACCGATCGTCTCAACTGCGGCGCCTGCGGCAACGCCTGCGGATCGGGCCAGGTCTGCACCGCGGGGATGTGCGTGCTCTCGTGCGCGAGCGGGCTCTCCAATTGCTCGGGGAGCTGCCGCGACCTGCAGACCGACCGTCTCAACTGCGGCCGCTGCGGCGGCGTGTGCGCCACGGGCGAGTCGTGCTTGTCGGGCGCTTGCACCCTCGTCTGTCCGACCGGGCAGAGCGTCTGCGGCGGCCGCTGCGTCGACCTGCAGACCGACCGTCTCAACTGCGGCGGCTGCGGAACGTCCTGCCCCTCGGGTCAGGTCTGCTCCGGTGGTACGTGCCAGGTCACCTGCGGCGCGGGGCTCGTCGCCTGCGGCCTCGCGTGCACCAACACCGCGACCGACCCCTCCAACTGCGGCGGCTGCGGCACGGTCTGCGCCACCGTCGCCAACGCGCGCGCCGCCTGCGCCACGGGCACCTGCGGCTTCGTCTGCACCGCCGGCTTCGGCGACTGCAACTCGTCGCGCACCGACGGGTGCGAGGTCTCGCTGACCTCCAGCGTCGCGCACTGCGGCGTGTGCAACAACGCCTGCCCCGCGCGCGCCAACGCGAGCGCGACCTGCACCGGCGGCGCCTGCGGTTTCACCTGCGACGGCAACTTCGGCGACTGCGACGGCAACCCCGCCAACGGGTGCGAGACCGACCTGCGCACCAGCGCGACGCACTGCGGACGCTGCAACAACGCCTGCGCCAGCGGGCAGGTGTGCACGGCGTCGACCTGCAGCAGCGGCTGCACCAACGTCGCCAACCCCACGCTCGTGAACAACATCGGCGGATGGAACTCCTCGGGCATCCAGTTCCGCGCGCTACGCAACGCGACCATCTCGTCGCTGCGCTTCGAGAACCAGGGCGCCGCCGACACCGTGCAGCTCACCGACGGGAGCGGCAACGTGCTCGCCACCGTGAGCACCCCCGCGGGGAACACGGCCTATGACTTCTCGCCCAACTGGAACCTCACCGCCGGGCAGACCTACCGGATCCTCTCGGTGAACCCCAGCAACGGTCGCTGGGTGGACTTCTCGTCCTTCCCGCGCTCGAACACGCAGATCGCCGTCGACGGCATCTTCGGCAACGGCGGCTTCCACGCGACGTGGTGGTTCAGCTTCACCAACGTTCGCACCTGCGACCGCTGACCGCTCCCGCAGCAGGGGTCCCTCGCTCACGCGCGAGGGGCCCCACCGCCCCGCGCTCCCCCAACCACCCCCGCCGCGCTCAGAGCGCGAAGGAGACGTGCGCCGCGAGGTCCAGCGTGACCGGCGAGGTCTCGGGCAGCACCCACACCGTGGGCGAGAGGATGTCGAACTCCATGCGAATGCGCCGCGTGAGGTTGAACGCCACGCCCGCCGTGAGGCGAAACACCGGGCCGTTGTTGGGCAGGTAGCCCGCCTCGAAGCGCAGCGGGATGAACACGCGCGACGACGGCACGAGGTCCACCGAGGTCTCGACCCCCGCGAGGAAGAGCACGTTCGACACGCGCTCGTCGCGGCCGCGCAGGTTCGCGTACGACACCGCGGCGGTGACCCCGAAGCGGTCCAGCGGGAACCAGCGCCCGCGCACCATCACCAGCGCGTTCGCGAAGGGGTCCTGCCCCGGGCCGAACGCGCCGATGAGCCCGAGGCCCAGCTCGAAGCGCCGCGGGTGGGCCCGCACCGCGCGACGGCGCACGGGCGTCGGCGACGCCTCGCCCTCTGCGGGCGACGTCGGGGCGGGCGGCTGCGCGGCCACGGCGTCGGCGCGGGGCGGCACGAGCAGCTCGGGCATCGCGTTGCGCAGCGCCTCCGCGAGATGGAACTGCGTCGCCGAGATCTCTCGCACGCGCTCCTGGGGCTCCACCGCCACGCGCACGCGCAGCCGCACGAGGTACTGCCCCCGCGACGCGCGCACCTCGGCGTGCACCGCCACCGGCGCCTGCAGCACGCGCTCCAGCTCGTAGATCCCCTCGGCCGGAACCGGGAAGGGCAGCTGCAGCCGCGCCGCCGCCGCGTACATCTCCTGCGTCGAGACCACGCGAAACCCGAGCTCCGCGACGCGCGCCCGCAGGGTGTCGGTGACGAAGCGCGCGGCGGCCGGGTCGACCCCGAGCGGCGCGGCGTCGATCACCGCCGTCAGCGGCCCCTGGGTCGTCGGTGCGGGGGGTGGGGGCGGGGGCGCCTCGGGGCTCGCGTTCGCCGCCGGCGGCGCGGGGTCCGCCGGGGGCGGGGGCGGCAGCGCGACGCCTCCATCCGGGGTCGCGGGCGTCGCCGCGTTCGGCGCGGGCGTCGCCGCGGGGCCCTCGGCGGGCGGGGCGGGGGGCTGCTGCGCAAAGGCCGCCGCGGGGCTCAGAGCGACGACCAGGGCCAACGCGGCGCGGAGCGAGCGAGGGTGCATATCAACCGCGCAGGTTATCACTCCTTCGGGGAGTTGCTGCGCGCCGTCGCGTCGTGCGACTCCCTGCCCATGCTCTTCGGCGACAAGGCCCTCATCGGCGTGATCCACCTCCCCGCGCTGCCCGGCGCACCCCGCGCGGCGCGAACGCTGGCAGAGCTGCGCGAGGGGGTCGCCCGCGACGCCAGCGCCCTCGCCGCCGCGGGCTTCGACGCCGTGCTCATCGAGAACTTCGGCGACGCGCCCTTCCTCAAGGGACCGGTCGGTCCCGAGACGGTCGCGTGCATGACCGCGCTCGCCGAGGTCGCCCGCGTCGAGAGCGGACTCCCCCTCGGGGTGAACGTGCTGCGCAACGACGCCGTGTCGGCCCTCGCCGTGGCGGTGGCCACCAGCGCGCGCTTCATTCGGGTGAACGTGCTCGTGGGCGCGCGGGTCACCGACCAGGGGATCATCGAGGGCGTCGCCGCGGAGCTGCTGCGCGCGCGTCGGGCCTTCGGCGCACAGGACGTGAAGATCATCGCCGACGTCGACGTGAAGCACTCCGCGCCGCTCGGGGAGTCGTCGCTTACGCGCACCCTCGACGAGGCCCGCGACGCCGTGCACCGCGCCTTCGCCGACGCGCTGGTGGTCACCGGCGCGCACACCGGCGGCGCGCCCGACGAGACGCAGCTCGCCGCCCTCCGCGAGGCCCTGCCGCACACGCCCCTCTGGATCGGCAGCGGCGTGCGCGAAGACACCCTCACCGGGTGGCTCCAGCGCGCCGACGCCGTGATCGTCGGATCGGCGCTGCGGGTCGACGGTCGCGCGGGCGGGCCCATCGACGCCGCCCGCGCCGCGTCCTTCGCCCGCGCCCGCGGCCCGCGCTGAGCTGGCGCCCTTCCCCCCCGCAGGACTACCCTCCCGCCATGGCCCGACGACGCAAGCGAGACTACGAGCCCCTGGGCGTCGCGCACGTCGGCACGCTGCTCGCCGAGGCCCTCCGCGACCCCGCCCGCATCCGCGCGGCGTTGGGCGTCTGGCCCGCGTGGGAGGAGGCCGTGGGCCCCGAGGTCGCGGCCGCCGCGAAGCCCGTCTCTCTCCGCGAGGGCGTGCTCATGGTGCACGTGCGACACTCGGTGTGGCTGCAAGAGCTCCAGCAGCAGAAGGCCGCGCTGCTCAAGCGCGTGCAGGCGCTGCCCGGAGGCGCCGCGGTGCGTGAGCTCCGACTGCGGGTCGCGCCGAAGATCGCGGAGGACGTCTTCGTGCCCGAGCGACCCGCGCCCGTTCCGCCGGCGCCCATCCCCTACGAGGTCGCGCGGATCATCCGCACGGTGCCCGACTCGGCCCTTCGCGGCGCGATGATCCGCGTCGCGGCGCGTTGGGCGGGGCTCATTCGGGCGCGGGAGCAGGAGCCCCGTTGAGCAGCCCCAGGAGGGCCTCGCCGTAGCGCGCTCTCCGTGACACGCCGAGCTCCATGAATCCCTCGAGGTCCTCGAGGCTCGACGGCGGAGACGCCGCGAGGGCGTCGATGCAGTGCCCCGGCAGCACCACCTGCAGCGCCACCCCGCGCCGCGCGGCCTCCTCGCGACGCCACGCGCTGAGCCGGTCCGACCGCTCCTTGCGCACGCCCCGGTCGGAGGGGATCTCCTCCCGGGCGAAGTACTCGCGGTCACCCGGGCTCAGCGAAGGCGACGCGACCCCGCGGGCGGTGGCCTCCAACCAGACGTGCGCCCAGGGCGAATTCGCGTTCGTCGGACCCGTCAGCGCGAGCAGCGCGGCGCGGTCCGCGGGCCGCTCGCGGGCGATGGCCAGCGCCATGGCGTTCGGGAGCACGCGCCCGATCGGGAGGTCCCGGGCTTCGGCGACGCGCTCGCGGTCCTCGGCGACCTCGCGCAGCACCGCGCGGGCGACGCCCCGGAGCTCCCGGTAGCCCTTGATCCGCGCGAAGGGTGGGCGTCGCAGGCGCGCCTCGTCGGTGGCGTCGTCGAGCGCGCGGCGCAGGCACCATACGGTCTCGCAGTCGACCTCGTCCTCGATGCCCAGGGCGCGAGACTCCTCGGCGAGGCTCGCGAACAGCCGCCCGAGGTTCGAGACGTCCCCCGCGAGGTACGCGAGCGCGTCGTCGCGCAGCGGGCGCCGGGCCCAGTCATGCTGCTGAAAGCGCTTGTCGAGCGAGATCCCGTAGCGCTTGCCGAGGAGGCTCGCGAGGCCCGTGGCGGGCTCGCCGAGCATGCGCGCGAGCACCGCGGTGTCGTCGGCGTTGCCCAGGGTCACGCCCTCGGCCGCGAGGATCCGCGCGTCGTACCCGAAGTCGTGCAGCACCTTGCGCGGACCCTCCGCGGAGAGCAGCCACCCCAGCGCCCCCCCGACGCCGAGGCGCAGGGTGTCCACGAGGTAGACCTCGGGCGCGGGCGCGTCCTCGCTGGCCGCGGCGAGCTGCACCACGCACACCTTCGCGCGGTGGGCGTGCATCGCGTTGCTCTCACAGTCCACCGCCACCCGGGGCGCGTCGCGGAGCGCGTCCACGGCCACGGAGAGCGCCTCGGGGTCATCGATCCAACGGGCCATCGTCCGCATGGTGCACGAAGGCCGCCGCGGGCACGACGTCCCTGACGAACGCGTCGACGCGGAGCGTGCAGCGCACCGGCACCCCCGCCGAGGCGCCCTGCAGCCTCGCCTCCCACCGCGCGCGCTGCCCGCGCCCCCGCGGGATCGTCTGCAACGTGACCCACGCCTCCAGCGAGCCGTCGTCCGTGCGCAGCGCGTGCAGACCCCGGAGCTCCAGCACCGCCTCGGCCCGCACGGGTCGCCCGACCCGCTGCCCCGACGTCGGCACCCGCAGCGCGAGCACGGTCTCGTCCGTGCCCGGGGTGTACATCGACGGCCAGCGACCCCGCGCGGGCAACAGCGCCAGCGCGCCGCTCTCATCGAGGAGCACCCCGTGCTGCACCTCGGGGATCGCCTCCACCGCGCCGTCTTCGCCGCACGAGAGCGTGGCCGTGGAGGGCGTCGCGGCCGCGTCGGAGACCGCGCGCACCCGCGGGAGCAGCCCATGCAGCGCCCGCACCTCACGCTCGCACGCGCCGCGCAGCAGCGGGTCGAGGCGGGCGCACGGCGCGCCGTCGTCGCGGGCGAGCGACTCGCAGCGCGCGCGGTCTACGGCGCCGGCCGCCGCGCAGAGGCCGAGGTCCCTCGCCGCGAGGGCGACGCAGACCGGGTCGCGCCGAAGGCTGCGCCCGAGCCACGGGCAGCGCTCCGGGGCCGCCGCGGTCATGGCCGCGCGGGAGAGGCAGACGTCACGCAAGGAGGTCAGCGACGCGCCCGCGCAGAGGTCAGGGGCGCGAAGGCGTGGGGCCAGGTCGAGGCGGCACGCAGAATCGAGCAGCGATGGCTCGTCGAGCACCTCCAGCGCGCCGCGGAGGGCGTCGGGGGTGGCGCTCCGGGCCCGCGCGACGCAGCGGGCGATGACCTCGGGCACCGCGGCGTCAGGGCCCGACGCGCCCTCCGTTCCCGCATCGACCGCCGCCGCGCGCGGGATCACCCCGGGCCGTCGCGCCGGGCGCTCGGGCCGCGGGGGCGACGGGTCACAGCCCCAGAGGGCGACCGCCGTTACGCCCCACCATCCCAGCGCGCGGCAGCACACGCGCCAGACCGTACCACCCACCGCGCGCGTTTTGACCCGCCTCGCGCGGCGACGATACAGTCTGCGGCCCATGGTCCCTGACCCCTTCGCGGCACGATTCTGCCGAGAGTTCCCCGCGGGGGGCGTGATCTTTCGAGAGACCGAGGCCGGCGCGCGCATGTACGTGATCCAGCGCGGCCGCGTGCGGCTGTCTCGTCGCTTCGTGAGCGGCGAGCGCACGCTGGCGACGCTCGGGCCCGGGGAGTTCTTCGGCGAGATGGCGATCCTCAACGACCGGCCCCGGAGCGCGACCGCCGTGGCCGTCGACGACGTGCAGGCCATGGAGCTCGACGCCCGCACGCTCGAAGGGATGATGGCCCGCAGCGGCGAGGTCGCGATGCGCCTCGTGCGCCGCCTCGCCATGCGCGTCGAGTCGTCGAACAGCTTCGTCGAGATCCTGTTGCAGTCAGATCCGCGGGCGAGGGTGGTCCTCGCCATCGCGCGGGTGGCCGAGGAATCGGGCGAGCGCGTGCCCGAGGGGCTGCGGGTGCCCGGGGGCGTCGCCTCGCTGGCCGCGGAGCTCGGCCTGCCCATCGAGATCGTCACCGAGGTCATCGCCGGCCTCCTGCGCGTTCGCGTGCTCCTGAGCGACGCCGAGGGGCGCTGGATCGTCTCGCAGCCGCAGCGCCTCCGAACCTTCGTCGAGCTCCTGGGCAGCGCCGCTGCGAGGAGAGACTGACCATGGAGCTCCGGATCCTGGGATGCCACGGCGGCGAGACCGCGCGACACCGCTCCACGAGCTTTCTCCTCGACGACCGCGTGGGCCTCGACGCGGGCGCGACCACCAGCATGCTGACGCTCGAGGAGCAGCTCCGCCTCGACGCGGTGATCGTCTCCCACGCGCACCTCGACCACGTGCGCGACCTCGCGGCCCTCGCCGACAACCGCGCCCAGGGCGCGCGGGCGCCGCTGGTCGTCGCGGGCACCGCCTTCACCGTGCGCGCGCTGCGCGAGCACTTCTTCAACAACGTGCTCTGGCCCGATTTCACCGCGATCCCGCTGGTGAACGGGGGCGGTCCCACGGTGGTGCTGCAGGTGCTTGAGCCCGAGGTGCCGACCGACGTCTGCGGCTTTCAGACCACCGCCGTGCTGGTCACGCACACCATCGAGAGCGCGGGCTTTGTGATCTCCCGCGACGGGGCGAGCCTCGCGTTCTCGGGCGACACCGGACCCACCGAGCGCTTCTGGGAGGTGCTCGCGGAGGTGCCCGACCTCAAGGCGCTGCTTCAGGAGGTGAGCTTCCCTGACGAGCTCGAATGGCTCGCGAAGATCTCGGGCCACCACACCCCTAGCACCCTCGCGCGAGAGATGGCCAGGCTGCCGCGCAAAGACCTCCCGTGGCTTCTCTACCACATCAAGCCGGGCTTTCAGGCGAAGGTCGAGCGCGAGCTGGCCGCCCTGCACCGCAGCGAGCTTGAGCTCCTCGCCCTCGGAGATCACTTCCGACTCTGACCCCGTCGAGGAGCCCCCACCCCGTCGACGTCGGGTTCTCCTGTATCGTGGCCCCACCCCGATGAGCATCGACCGACTCCTCGAATGGATCGATCCACTGGTGAGCCCGGGGTTCACCCCTGCGCCCTTTGATCCCGCGCGGGCCCACGCCACCCGTCACGCGGCCGACCCCAGCGCCGAGGACCACGAGCGCTTCCTCCAACGGTGGAACGGCTGCTACGCGCTCGGCGGCGCCCTCCACCTCTTCGGCGCGTGTGATGTCCCGCCCAACCAGTCCCTCGATGCGTGGAACCGCGCCGACGGCTGGCGCCAGGGCTTCGGCCCCATCCTCGAGGGCGTGTGGTTCTTCGCCGAGAACGCCTTCGGGGACCAGTTCGGCTATCGCCACAAGAAGGTCGTGCGCCTGCGGGTCTTCGAGGGCCGCCTGGAGCCCATCGCCGCGAGCTTCTCCGAGTGGCTCGGACTCGTCGTCACCGACGCCCCGCGCTTCCTCGCCACCGAGCTCTTCGACCAGTGCGTGCGCACCCACGGCCCCTTGCCCTTCGGCGGACACTTCGCCCCGCCCCCCACCTGGCACTCCTCGCTCCCCTTGCGCGTCGACGAGATCTCCGTGCTCCCTGCGCGCGACAACATGGAGCTCCGGGCCGTCGCCGCGATGCACGCCCCGACCCACGGCGGGCGCAACGCGCCGCGTCGCTGACAGCCCCCGCGCGGACGTGCTATCGCCGCGCACCCTCATGAACTGGTTCCAGCGCGGCCGTCCCGGCGTCGAGCCCAGCGAGGAGCGTCGCTCCATCGGCGAGGGCGTGTTCCACCGTTGCGTCTCCTGCGGCGCCACCGAGCTGCGCGAGGCCTGGGCCCGCGGCTTCGAGGTGTGCCCCCGCTGTGACCACCACGGCCGCCTGCCCGCGCGCCGCTGGGTCGAGCTGCTCTGCGACCCCGAGCGCTTCACGCCCATCGGCGAGTCGGCGGCCCCGTGTGACCCGCTGGAGTTCTCCGACGGCCGCACCTACGTCGAGCGCCTGCGCAGCGCCCGTCGGAGCGGCCTGTCCGAGGCCCTGCTCGCGGGCGAGGCCGAGATCGAGGCCATCCCCGTGACCCTCGGGGTCTTCGCCTTCTCGTTCATGGGCGGGTCCATGGGCAGCGTCGTGGGCGAGCGACTCGCGCGGGTCTTCGAGCGCGCGGCCGAGCGACGGTGCCCCGCGGTGGTGGTCTCCGCCAGCGGCGGCGCGCGGATGCAGGAGGGCATCCTCTCGCTCATGCAGATGGCCAAGACCGTGGCCGCCCTCGGGCGCCTCCGCGACGCGGGCGCGCCCTTCGTCTCGATCCTCACCGACCCCACCACCGGCGGCGTCGCGGCTTCGTACGCACTCCTCGGTGACATCAACCTCGCCGAGCCCGGCGCGCTCATCGGCTTCGCGGGCCCGCGGGTGATCGAGCAGACGATCCGTCAGAAGCTCCCCGACGGCTTCCAGCGCAGCGAGTTCCTGCTGGAGCACGGCATGGTCGACGCCGTGGTGCCCCGCGGCGAGATGCGCGCCACCGTCGCACGTCTCCTCCGACTGCTCACCGAATGAGCCCCGCCGATCTCCTCGCGCCCCTGTTCGCCCGCGGGGTGAACCTCGACCTCGGCGCCATGCGCGAGGCCCTGCGCGCCTCGGGCGACCCCCACCTCACGATCCCGTGCGTGCACATCGCTGGCACGAACGGCAAGGGCAGCGTGGCCGCGCTCGTGCACGAAGCCCTTGTGGCGCAAGGGTATCGCGTCGGTCGCTACACCTCGCCGCACCTCCACCGCGTGGCCGAGCGCGTGGTGATCCACGACGCGCCCATCGACGACGCGGCGCTCTGCGACGAGATCCTGCGGGTGCGCGACGAGCGGGCGCGGGGCGTGCTCCCGCCGCTGAGCCTCTTCGAGAGCCTCACGCTCATCGCGTGGCGCGCCTTCGCGCGGGCGGGGGTCGAGATCGCGGTGATGGAGGTGGGCGTGGGCGGGCGCCTCGACGCGACGAACCTCTGCGCCCCGGCGGTCACGGCGATCACCCGCATCGCCTTCGACCACACCGCGTGGCTGGGCCACACCCTCGCGGCCATCGCGGGCGAGAAGGCCGGGATCTGCAAGTCTGACGTGCCCTGCGTGCTCGGCCCCGCGCTGCGCGAGGGCGAGGCCCGCGACGCCATCGACCGCATCGCCGACGCCGCCCGCGCCCCGCGCGTCGACGCCGCGTTGCCCGACCTGCGCGACGGGCGCTGCACCTGGGCGTATCCCGACGGAGAGGTGCGCGCGGGCCTCGCCCTCGACGGGGCGCATCCGCGCGAGAACGCGAGCGTGGCGGTGGCGAT
>JBILLI010000061.1:0-18462 GCA_044376155.1 Polyangiales bacterium | reverse complement strand
GAAGTACCAGGGGTGCTCGCGCACGCCCGGCGGCAGGGTCTCGGGGGTGCACCCGAGGTCCTCCGCGAGCGCGCGCCGCGCCGCGTCGAGGTCGTCTTCGCGGCGACCGAGGTCGCGCAGGTGGGCATGGGTCAGCTCGCCGAGGGTGCGCCAGGTCCACGAGGCCGACGGGAGCGCGACGAAGCGCGCGCCGAGGCGGTGCCCCTCGGGCACGCGGGCGAGCCACTGAAAGACCCGCTGGAGGGTCACGGTCTGGTCGGCGTAGCGCGCGTTGTCGTCGGGCGAGAGGTACGTGAGTTCGGCCACCGGTCGCGCCCCCGGGAGCACCCGGTGGAACGACGAGTCGCGCTCGAAGAGGTCGGCGCGGCGCGGGTCCCCCTCGCGGGCGCGGGCCTCGAGGCGCTTCAGGGGGTTGTCGTGGGGCGAGCGCGTGGCGGCGCGCACCCAGGGCTCCACCGCGCGACGTCCGCCCTCGGTGTGGCGCAGCACCGAGCGGGCGAAGAAGGTCTCGTCGAGGTCGTCGTTGTTGCCCGCGTAGAAGCCCAGCGACGACGCGATGCCGCCCATCGCCGTGCCCGCGTAGGGCGCGAGGATCGAGGTCCACGCGAGGTCGGGCGCGAGGTGGTGGTTGAGCGCGAGGGTCTCGAGGTCGGTCTCGAGGTCGCTGAAGGGCACCGCGAGGATCTGCTGCGTGCGCAGCGCGAGGCCCCGGGACTGCACCTTGCGAATGCCCTCCACCAGGAGGTCCTCGGGCATGGGGCGCAGGAGCACGTAGCGCCGCAAGAAGTCGTTGCCCGACTCGATGGCGAGGGTGATCCCGGTGCAGCCGCCCTCGCGAAAGAGGTCGAGGCGCTCGACGTCACGGGTGAGCTCCAGGCGGATCTGGCAGTGCCAGGGCACCCCCACCTCGTCGCGCCACGCGCGCACGAACTCTCGCAGCCAGGGGATGCTGAAGCCGAAGACGTCGTCCTGGAAGTACACCATCTCCATGGGCCAGCGGCGCTGGATGGCGCGGGCCTCGGCGATGATGTCGGCGACGGGCCGGAGGTTGAGCTCGAAGCCGCCGTAGAGGTTGTTGTAGGCCGGGGCGTAACAATAGCTGCACTGGTAGGGGCAGCCCACGGAGCAGAAGATGCTCTTGATCTCGCTCTGCGCGAGGTCGGGGTAGCGCTCGTAGACGAGGTCCCGGTCGGGCTGGGGAAAGCCCTCGGCCATGCGGACCTCGTCGAAGTGCACCCCGGGCGAGAGCTCTCCCTGCAGGAGCCGCCGAAAGAGCCGAAAGCCCTCGGCGCGCACGACGTGGTCGGCGTGGGCCGCGCAGTCGTCGGCGAAGTAGGTCGCGTGGGGGCCGCCGATGACCACCGCCACCCCCGCCGCACGCACCCGGTCGGCGGCCGCGAAGGCCGCGCGGTGGTAGCCCGTCCACACCGAGAAGCCCACGAGGTCGGGGCGAAACGAGTCCACGAGGTCGTGCAGCGGCGCGAAGTCGTTGCCGCGAATGAGCACCACCTCGCAGGTCCACCCCAGCGACCGCGCGAGGCCCAGGAGATACAAGATCCCCAGGGGCTCGATGACCGCGTGCTTGCCCACGAGAATCAGCCGATTCGACACGTCAGTCTTCTAGGGCGACGCCCGCACGCGCGCCAGGGTGCTCGTGGTCGATGCGCCCGGAATCACCGGCACCAGCACCACCTCGCCCCCCGCGGCCTCGACCTCGGCGCGGCCGACCACCTGGTCGAGGGTGTAGTCCGCGCCCTTCACCAGCACGTCGGGGCGCACCGCGCGAATGAGCGCCAGCGGGGTGTCTTCGTCGAAGCCCACCACCCCGTCGACGCACCCGAGGCCCGCGAGCACCGCCGCGCGCTCCCGCCACGGGACCACCGGTCGCCCCGCGCCCTTCAGCCGCGCCACCGAGGCGTCGCTGTTGAGCCCCACGAGCAGCGCGTCGCCCTGCGCCCGCGCCGCGTCGAGCAACGAGAGGTGCCCGGCGTGGAGCAGGTCGAAGCACCCGTTGGTGAACACCACCCGGCGCCCCTGGAGCCGCCGCCAGGCGAGCCAGAGATCCAACGACTCGGGGCCCTCCAGCACGCGCTCCACGGGCGTGAGGTCGAGGGTCGGGAGCAGCTCATCGAGCCGCACGGCCGCGGTGCCGCTGCGCCCCACCGCGACGCCCGCCGCGGCGCTCGCGATGCGCGCGGCGGTCGCGAGGTCGGCCCCGGCGGCGTAGGCCAGCGCGAGGGTCGCGAGCACGGTGTCGCCCGCCCCCGTGACGTCGTAGACCTCGCGGCGCTGCGCGGGCACATGCACGGCGTCTCCCTCCCGGGGCACGGCCAGCATCCCGTGCGCGCCGAGGGTGACCACGATGGCGCCGACCCCGGCCTCGTCGATCAGCCGACGCGCCGCCGGCAGGACCTCCTCGGCGCCGAGGTCCCGCCCCACCGCGACCTCCAGCTCGCGGAGGTTCGGCACCAGCACCGACGCGCCGCGGTAGAGCGAGAAGTCACGGCGCTTGGGGCCCACCAGCGTCGGCACGCCCAGGGCCCCCGCG
Source organism: Polyangiales bacterium (assembly GCA_044376155.1). Classification (GTDB taxonomy): domain Bacteria; phylum Myxococcota_A; class Polyangia; order Polyangiales; genus JAWKRB01. The sequence continues at coordinate 15,914 of JBILLI010000061.1, read as the reverse complement.
CGGTCGATCACGGCCCGCACGAACTCGGGCGCCAGGAGGCCCTTCGCGTAGTCGCTCAGCACCACGACCTCGGGCGGTTCGAGCGCCTCCCACCGGGCGAGCAGCGAGAGCGACACGGCGGGGTCCACCGGCTCGACGCGCTCCCAGTCGAGCCGCAGGAGCTGCTGGTGCTGCGCGAGCACCCGGAGCTTGCGCGGCGTGACCCGGCCCGGCACCGCCGAGACCGCATCGACCAGGATCCCCGCCTCGCGGCACGCGGCCAGGAGCGACGCCCCCGCGGCGTCGTCGCCAACCACCGCGCCGAGCTGCACCGAGGCGCCCAGCGCGCTGAGGTTGCGCGCCACGTTGGCCGCGCCGCCGGGCCGGTGAAACGACTCGGCCACGGCGACCACCGGCACGGGCGCCTCGGGCGAGACCCGCGTGACCTCCCCCGCGATGTACTCATCGAGCATCACGTCGCCCGCCACCCACGCGCGGGTGCGCGAGAAGCGTTGCAGCACCCGCACCGTGCCCGCCGCGAGCCTCACGGCAGACCGGTCGAGGCGCGGCGGTGTTCGAGCGCTCGGGCGTCGTCGGCGCGCATCTGCGCGACGGATCTTGCCACGCGCAGACGCGGGAACACCAGCGTCAAGACGACGCGGCGAGGTACGCGCGAACGCCGTCTTCGAGGCGCCGAAAGGTCACGTCGCAGCCGCGCGCCCGCAGGCGCGTGAGGTCGGCGCGGGTGTGCGCCTGGTACCGCCCGCGCAGCGCGTCGGGGAAGGGCACGAAGGTCAGCGCCTCGGGACCGAGCCCGCGGGCGGCGAGCACGAGCGCGGCGAGCTCGCGAAAGCTCCGCGCGTCGCCCGTGCCCACGTTGAAGATCCCCGACGCGCCGGGGTGCTCCAGGAACCAGCAGACCACCGCGGCGACGTCGTCGACGTGCACGAAGTCGCGCCGGTGCTCCCCCGCGTCGGCCCCCTCGCCCGCGCCGAAGAGCCGCACGACCCCCTCGGCGCGCGCCTGCCGATCGAGCTGCCACGCCACGCTGGCCATGGGCCCCTTGTGGGCCTCGCCCGGGCCGTAGACGTTGAAGTACCGCAGGCCCACCACTGGCGCCGACGGCGCGGGCAGGAGGTGGCGCCGCACCCACTGGTCGAACAGCAGCTTCGACCAGCCGTAGACGTTGAGGGGCGCCTCGAATTCCGGCTCTTCGCGGCAGGTGGTGGAGGCGCCGTAGACCGCCGCCGACGACGCGTAGACCAGGGGCACGCGCCGCGTTGCGCACAGCGCCGCGAGCCGCTTCGAGGGGGCGTAGTTGTCGCGCAGCATGCGCCTGCCGTCGCGCACGGTGGTGTCGGCGTTGGCGCCCTGGTGCACCACGGCCTCGACCCGCGCGAGGGCGTCGTCGCCGCGGTCGATCATGGCGTCGAGCTCGTCGCGGTCGAGGTAGTCGTCGAGCGAGGCGCCCGCGAGGTTGCGAAACTTGTCGCCGTCGGTGAGGTCGTCGACGGCGACGACGTCGGTGTGGCCTCGCGCGTTGAGGGCGCGCACCACCGCACTGCCGATGAAGCCCGCCGCGCCCGTCACCAGGATCATCGCGCCCCGCTCCGCGCGTCGAGGCGCGCGAGGACCACGTCGAGCACGGCGTCGACGGTGTGCGCGTCCATGCAGGCGCTGCGCGCGCAGGCGGAGGCGCGGTGGTTGTACACGTTCACGCAGGGGCTGCACGCGAGGCCCGCCCAGAGCACCGAGACGCGCCCGCCGCGCGGGCCGAAGACCGCGGGGGTCTCGGGGCCGAAGAGCACCACGGCGTCGATGTCGGTGAGCGACGCGAAATGCCCCGGCCCGCTGTCGCTCGCGACGAGCACGTCGCAGCGCGTGTAGAGCGTCACGAGCTCGCGCAGGGTGGTCAGTCCCGCGACACAGATCGCGCGCGGCGAGTCGATGCGGCGACAGACCTCCTCGGCGCCCGCGCGCTCGGACGCGATGCCGGTGATCACCACGGTGACGTCGGGCCGGGCCGCGACGAGGCGACGCCCGAGCTCGACGAAGCGCTCGGTGGGCCACATGCGCAGCGGGATGACATCGCCCGTGTTGGGGTTGAGCAGCACCGTCGGGCCGCGCACCGGGGCGCCCGCGAGCCCCTCAAGCAGCCCCTCCACGGCGGCCACCTCCTCGGGGGCCGGGGAGAAGCGGGGCGGGGCCTCGTCGGCGCGGCGCAGGGTGATCTTCGGCAGGGGCCGGTCGTCGGGGTCACACTGCAGCGCGTCGACGAGCAGGCCGTAGGCCTCGGCGATGTGCAGGTAGGGGTTGTGCTGGACCCGATGGGTCATCAGGTCGCCGCGGTACGGCGCCTCGGCGGTGTAGCGGTGCAGGCCCACGCGGAGCCGCGCCCCCGTGAGGTAGGCCAGGGCGGCGGGCGCGCGGGCGAGGAACTCCAGGTCGATGACGGTGTCGACGCCCGCCGCGCGCAGCCGACGAATGGCGCGCAGGGCGTCCCACGCGAAGACCCCGAGGCCGCCGCTGCGCAGCGTGAGGACGTTCTCCGCCGGCACGAGTTCGAGCAGGTCGAGGATCGGGCGGTTCTCGGCGAACACGCAGAAGAAGACGTTCTCACGGCCCACCCGGCGCGCGGCCCGCTGCACCGCGGGCGCGGCCAGCACCGTGGCGCCCTGCTCCACGAGCTTGAGGAACACCACGCGGCGCGGCGGGCTGCGCAGGTCGGGCGGGCGCACGGCGTCGAGGAGGCGACGCCACACGGTGAGCAGGAGGCACAGCAGGGACCCGAGGAGCGCGTCGAGCCAGCGGATCGTGCCGGACTTCAACGGCGCACCGCAGGGACGACACACGACGGACGGGAGATCGGGGTGCCGTCAGGGCTCATGGCGTGCCTCGAACATGGGTAGACCAATCCACCGCCGCGGGTCCAGGTCGTGATGACCGATCGCGCGAGGGCGCGGCACCGTCGGGCTACGGTCGCCCCACACGCTCCGCGTACCAGCGCGCCTCGGCCGACGCGGGGTCGGTCGAGAGGGCCTGGCGAAAGTCCGCGGCTGCCCCCGCCCGGTCGCCCTGGCGCAGGCGGAACACCCCGCGCTGCACCCACGCCGCCGCGCCGCCGGGCCCGCCACCCCCGCGGGCGAGGGCGTTGATGGCCTCGGCGTCGGCGGGGCGGTTCGCGCGCCAGAGCCCCTCGGCGAGGGCGAGGCGCACCTGGACCAACCACGCCGCATCCCCTTGCGCTGCAGCGGCATACGCGCGCGCGGCGGGGACCCAGGTGTTGGCGTCGGCGCTGACCCGCGACGCCAGCATCAGCGAGACCGCGCGGAACCATTGCGAGGGGCCCGTCTGGGGTCCCTGCGGCGCGAGGCTCAGCAGGTCGCGGAGGTGCCGCGCGGGGTCTGTTCGCACGGGCAGCGGGGCGAGCTCACAGCGGGCGCCCGCGGGGCTCGCCCGAACGAGGTCCATCACGGCCGCGGCCTCTTCGTGAAAGCGCGCGTCGCTGAGGTGACAGTTGTCGCTGAACGACTCCCACCCCGAGAGCCCGCCGGGGGCGCGTTCGGTGAGCGCTCGCGCGGTGTCTCGCACGGTGAAGCCCCCGCGCGGCGCCGCGCTGCGGATGCGCTCGGCGACCGCGCTCGGCGCCCGCGTGCGGTGGTCATCGCTGTCCATGGCGGCGCGCAGGGCGACGTTCGCCGCGGCGAAGTCCGAGGCCCGGGCGAGCAGCACGCCGCGCACGAACGCGCGCGCCGGTCGGTCGGGCGCCGCGGAGAGGGCCCCCAGGGCGGCCCGCGGTCCCTCGGTGGCCTCGCGAAAATTCACCTCCCGCCACGCGTCCGGCGCGGTGAGCTCGAGGTCGCCGTCGGGGGGCATCCAGAGGTTCGCGCCGGGGGTCATCACCACGAGCCGCACGCCCGCGCGCCGCGCCTCGGCGCCCGCGCGCAACAGGAAGCGCTCGAGGAGGTCGAGCCGCGCCGACATCGACGGCGGCGGCGCGTTGCGGGTGTCGTCGACGGCCCCGCCGAGCCGTGAGAGCGCGCGGCTGCGGGCGCGGGCCAGACGGAGCCGCATGCGCCACGCGTCCATCGAGAAGCGGAACTGGAGGTTGTGCCCGAAGACCACCACCACCGCGTCGGGGCGGTAGGTGAGCACCTCGTCGAAGCGTCGCTCGAGGTGCTCCAGCGCCGAGCCGGGCTGGCCGCACGCGAGGAGCTCGTAGCGCTGCCCGCAGGGGCGCTGCGCGATCAGCTCGCGCAGGCTGTTGCCGAGCATGTACGCGCTCGACTCGCCGACCACCGCGATGCGCGCCACACCCGCCGCGCGCGCCCGCGGCATCTCGCCGGGCGGGCTCTGGTCATGGCGCGCGCCCGCGCGGGTCTCTCGCAGCGTCGGCGCCCCCCCGCGGCGGACCTCGGCCATGCACGGGTCGAGCAGGTCGAGGCTCCAGCGCGCGAACTCGAGGTCCGCGGCCTCTTGCGGGCGCGCGGGGATCGCGACGCGCGCGACGAGCTCGACGGCGCCCAGCGCGAGGAGCGTCGCGACCAGCCCCAGGAGCGCGAGGCCGATGCGCCGCCTCATCGCACGGCGCACGCGGGCGAAGGGTCTTCGTACAGGTCGATGCGTGACGGGAACATCGACTCTTGCGAGAGGTCCAGCGCGACCTCGACCGGCACCGGCCCGCGGCCCCGGAGCGCGGCGGGGACCACGTACCACCACCGCGCCTCGCCCATGCCCGGCTGTCGACCGAGCGGCGACAGCGCACGGCCGTTCACCGTCAGCACCGGCGACGAGCGCTCGGGGGCGAGCAGCGAGAGCGCGCGGTCGTCACCGCCGGGCGCCAGCGTGGTGCGCACCCGCGCGCGACGAGACGCCGGGGGAGACGGGTTCCAGAGCGTCGGGAGCATGTCGTAGCCGCTGGGGCGACCGAGCGCCGGATCGAGCCGTCGATGCAGCGCAAGGTCACTGGGATTGGCGTGTTGGAAGTAGAACGGCAGGGCGCCGTCCTGCACCCACCGCTGCTCGCCCAACGCGAACTCGAGCCGCGCCGGCGCCAGGGCCGGGAGGTACCCCACGAGCGCGCGCCGCGCGCCGCCGCTGTTCCGCAGCGGGAGCCGCCACCGCGCGAAGCCCTCGGGCGTCGGGCACGCGGTGACCAGCACGTGCTCCGCGGGCGCGGGGGTCTGCCGCGGCCCCATGAGCCAGCTCGCGAGGTAGAGGTGGGCGCCGTTCCACCGCTGCCACGCGGCGCCGTGCATCCGGGGCTCGACGTCTTGCGGCCGATACCCGCGGGCGGCCAGCGCGCGCATGGCCTCGAGGGTCTCGGCGAGGTGCATCTGCTCGGCGCCCCGGTTCAGGGTGTAGAGCCCCGTGGTCGTCGGCCGCTGCGTGCCGAGCAGCGCCGCGGCCAGCGCGACCCCGACCGCCCACCCGGCGCGCGGCGCCCTGCGCGTGAGCCACGCCAGCGAGGCGCCGATGACCACCGCGGCCCCGGGGAGAAAGGGCACGTTGTACCGGCTCGCCCAATTGCCGGGCGTCAACGCCGAGCCCAGCGACGCCACGCAGAGCGGCACCAGCAGAAAGAGCAGCGCCGCGCGACCGACCTTGCGCGCCGACGGCGACACCGCCCCCGCCCCGAGGGCCGCGACGCCCGCGACGAGCAGCGCGAGCGCCAGCGGACCGAGGCTCCACACCGGCACGAGCCCGAACGCGAGCGTCGGCGGAAGCCCCAGGAGCGCCAGGGGCGGGCCGCCGGCACCTCCCCCGCCGTTGGGCTGCGCGACCCAACGCACGGAGAGCACGCGAAAGACCGAGAGGCCGGTCTCGAGCTGATACCGCAGCCACGGCGCGCCCACGAGGAGCAGCACCACCAACGCGGCGATCACGGCGCGTCGCGGCGTCGGCGGGCGCCAGATCAACCCCACGAGCAGCACGACGGGCGCGAAGATGAACGCCGTGCCGTGGAGCTGCACCGCGCAGGCGAGAAAGGTCACCATCGCGACGAAGGGGACCGCGCCGTCGCCCCGCACCCAGCGAAGCGTGCCCCAGAGGGTGCCGACAAGGAAGAGCGCCACCCACGAGCCGTTGGAGGGCTGCACGATCACGTCGAGCAGCGCGGTGGTCGACCCGAACGCGACGCCGGCCACGAGCCCCGCGGGCGCGCCGGCGAAGTCGTCGGTGATCTTCGCGACCCACGCGGCCGCCGCGGCGTGCAGCGCGAGCACCGCGCCGAGCATCAGCCGGGGGTCGGGGGTGATCCACCAGCACAGGGTCATGAGGTAGCGGTTCAGCGGGCCGAGAGGGACCCGCAGGCGGTTCATCTCGTTGCCCACGATGGGGCAGCCGAGGCCGCGGCCGCACAGCGCGGCGATGATCCCGTCGCGCTCCTCGTCGTTCTGCATCCACCACGCGGGCACGACGCGCCACACCCCGATGGCCAGCGTCGCGGCGAAGACCGCGAGGTAGACCACGAGCAGCCAGCGTTGCGGGTCTCGCGCGGGGTCCTCGGTCGGGAGCCCCGCCCACGCGGGCCGGCGGAGATAGGCCCACCCCGTCGCGCCGAAGGTCAGCGCGAGCGTGGCGAGCACGAGCACGGCCATCCACACCCCCGGCCGGATCGACTCGATGCCCATGGTTCAGCCGTGGTGTCTACCACGGGCGACGCGCGCGCCGCGAGGGCGCTCAGGGGCGACGGAGACGCGCCTGAATCTGCGGGTCGAGCCACGCCGCGAGGCGCCGATGCCCCTCGGGCCCGAAGTGCCAGTCGTTGGGGTACGCACGGGCGTAGAGCCCCGGGGTGTTCGCCCGCGCCATCTCCTGCATGACCGGGAACGCGTCGACGGTGTCAAAGCCCGCCCGCGTGAGGATCTCGACGAAGCGCGCGTGCGCCGCGGATCCCTCGGCGTAGGTCGGGAAGATCGCGTTGAGCCCCCGGGCGGCGTTGCCCACCGACTGCTCCAGCGTCAACCGGTACGGGATCACCACGGCGAGCGCGGGCACGCCCTGCGCCGCGAGGCGGCCACGAATCGCCGCGACGATGCGCTCCATGCGCCGCCAGCGCTCGGCCTCGGGCAGCCGCGCGACCTCGGCGGGGTTCATCTCCACCAGCCCGCGGTCGTTGGCCGCGCGCATCATCCCATCCCACGCCTCCAGCATCGCCGCGGCGGCGTGGGAGCTCGGCCCCAGCGCGCGCAGGAACCACGGCGCCGGCGACTGCCCGATGACCTGCCGTCGCGAGAGGCGCCAGCGCGCCGACCCGAAGCGCTCCACGGGGCGATCGCCCTCCCACCGCAGCGGCGGCAGCCCGTCGCAGCACAGCCGCGGCACGTCGATGTCGTGAACGTCGTTGCCCGGAAAGAGGTACAGCACCACCAGGGCGGGCCGCGGGCGCATGCGGGTGACCACGCGGTCGACCACGATGAGGTGGGTGTCGGGCCCGGCGCCGGGGCGTGCCATCACCGCGTGCTCCTGCGCAGGGTGGGCCTGGCCGATCTGCGAGACGAAGCGCTGCTCCGCGGGCACGCCGAGGCCCTCGACCATCGAGTCGCCGACGTGCACCACCACCGGGCGCCCCTCCCGCGCGGCGCGCTCCATCTCGGGCGTCGAGCGCCCCGCCTCGCCCAGCCGCCAGGCGTCCATGAGGTGGAGGCAGACCGAGTCGCGCTGCCCGAGGTCCACGACGAACTGCGGCGCGCCGTAGCTCCGCCAGTCGCGGCGCGGCGGCACGGCCACGCGGGCGCCGAGCTCCAGCAGCACCGCCCCGAAGACGACCGACGCGAGCAAGGGTTTCCAGCGCAGCGTGGTCGCGCGCCGCCCGGCGGCCACCGAGAGCGCGAAGGCGCCCCACAGCCAGAGCAGGTCCCCGCCGCCGACGTAGAGCAGCGGGGGGCGGGTCATGAGTGCCCAGAGCAGCGCGGCGAGCGCCACCACCGCGGCGCGCGCGTGCCATGCCCGCCCCGCGGTCGCGCGCCCGCAGAGGCCTCCCAGCGCGACGGCGACGAGCGTCAGCGAGAGCGCGAACACAACGGGCGGGAGGTGCTGGGGCATGGCGGCGCGGTCGAAGCTCGCGAGCGTACACCAGTCGACCCGCGGTGCTGCGCCCGTTGCGCCTTCCTCCCCCCGCGTCGAGCCGCGCGCGAATCCGCGCTACCCTCGCGGCCCTCTACCGCGCGATGCAGTTCACCCTCAACGTCTTTCACTGCCAGCACGGCGCGGCCATCACCTGGACCACCCTGGGCCTCGGCGCGCTCACCACCACCCGCCGCGGCGCCCACGTGGGCAAGGTGCAGCAGTCGGTGCTCGACGAGCTCCGCACGCGCATCGCCGCGCTCAAGCCCGCGGCGCTGGAGCAGCTGGAGTTTCACCGCAGCACCCGCCTCGCGACGGTGCACCTCGAGCTCTCGCTCCGCGACGAGGGTCGTAAGCGCAAGGTCTCCCTGCGCTGCCCGTTGGTCGTCGAGACCCGCGCCCTCGGCCCCGGGCGCACCCTCACCCTCGCGTACCACCCCCTCGCGCAGAACCAGTGGTTCCCCGTGCGCGACGGCGAGGAGCTCGCGGAGCAGGCCGCGCTCTATTTCGCCCAGGCGTGGGCCACCCGCACCGACGAGGAGATCGACGCGCTGCGCCTCCAGGGCCGCGTGTCGCTCCGCGCGGTGGCCTTCAACGCCGAGCCCCGGACCCTCCTCGACGAGCTCCCGAAGAAGCAGGGCGGCGCCTGGGACGACCTCACCCCCGACCGCGACCGCGACCGACGCAAGGGCCGCGGCGGCACCCGCGTGCTCGCCAGCATCGCCGAGGACCTCACCGCCCGCGCCCTCGGCGGCGAGCTCCCCGTGCCCACCGCCCGCGCGCGCTTTCGCGAGCAGCTCCGCACCCTGCTCACCGCCACGCCGGGGCAGTCGTGCGTGCTCGTGGGCCCCTCGGGCGCCGGGCGCACCACGCTGCTCCACCAGGCCGTGCACGACCTCATCGCCGCCGACGAGTACCCCGCGCACCGCAACGCCGACCGCGTGCGCCACGTCTGGCGGCTCTCGGGCAAGCGGATCATCGCGGGCATGTCGCACCTCGGAGAGTGGGAGCAGCGCTGCCTCGACCTCCTCGACGACGCGCGGCACAAGCGCGCCGTGCTCTTCGTCGACGACCTGCACCTCTTCGGGCGCATCGGGCGGTCGCGCGACTCCGAGCGCAGCCTCGCGGAGTTCTTTCGCGGCCCCGTGCAGCGCGGAGAGCTGCTCCTCGTGGGCGAGTGCACCGCGGAGCAGTGGCAGCGCCTCGACGACGACGCCGCGGGCTTCGCGTCGCTGTTCTCCCTCGTGCACATCGCGCCCGCCGACGAGGCCGAGACCCTGCGCACGCTGCTGCAAGCGCGGCGCGAGCTCGAGCTCGACCACCGCGTCGAGATCCGCTTCGACGCGCTCCGCACCGTCATGGACCTCGGCGGCGCGCTCGTGCCCAACCGCGCCAACCCCGGCAAGTCCGTCGACCTCCTGAAGCAACTCGCCCGCGAGCACCCCGGTCCCCCCAGCGCGCCCGGCGCCGAGGCCCTCGCGCTCACCGGCCGCGCGCCCCTGCGCGTGCTCGAGACCGCCGACGTGGTGCGCCTCCTCTCCGCGCGCACCGGCCTCTCGCAAGACCTCGTCTCGCCCTCCACCCCGCTCCCCCCCGAGGCCATCACCGCCGCGCTCTCGGCCAGCGTGATGGGACAACCCGAGGCCATCGCCGCCGCGGTGGACCTCGTGACCCGCATCCGCGCGGGCCTCACCGACCCCCGCCGCCCCTACGCCGTGTACCTCTTCACGGGCCCCACGGGCACGGGCAAGACCGAGCTCTCCCGGGCCCTCGCGCGTTACCTCTACGGCGACGAGTCACGCCTCCTGCGCTTCGACATGGCCGAGTACGGCGGCCCCGACGCGGTCTCGCGCCTCGTGGGCGATCGTTGGAACCCCGACGGCGCCCTCACCCGCGCGGTCACCCAGCAGCCCTTCTGCGTGGTGCTCTTCGACGAGGTCGAGAAGGCCCACCCCATGGCGCACAACCTCCTGCTGCAGCTCCTCGAAGACGGCAGGCTCACCGACGCCGCGGGCGTCACCGCGAGCTTCACCCACGCCGTGGTGGTGATGACCTCGAACCTCGGCGCCCGCGCGCAGTCCCCCGCGGGCTTCGGCGACCGCGCCGTCACCGACACCACCGACCACCTCCGCGCCGTGCGAGAGTTCTTCTCCCCCGAGCTCTTCAACCGCATCGACCGGGTGGTGCCCTTTCGCGCACTCACCCCCGAGGTCGCCCGCGAGGTCGCCGCCAAGGAGCTCGCGAAGATCACCCAGCGCCGCGGGCTGCTCGACCGCAACGTCTTCGTCACCGCGGCCCCTGCCGTGCTCGATCGCGTTGTGGCGCAGGCGTTTCGCAGCGCCGACGGCGCGCGCTCGCTCAAGCGCCACCTCGAGGACGTCATCGGCACGCGCCTCACCGAGCACCTCGTGAGCGGACCGCAGGCCGAGCTCCAGATGGTGCGGCTCCACGCCACCGACGAGGGCCTCTCGCTGGAGATCGACGCGCTCTCCGAGGCGCCCGGGAGCACCGACCGCTTCCCCCTCCTCGACCTCGCCGACGCGCCCCTGAGCACCCTCCGCGCGAAGCTGCCCGAGGCCCTCGCCGAGGTCGACGCGGTGCTCACCTCCCCCGCGCTGCAGTCGCTCTCCGAGGAGGTCTCCGCGCGCCTCGCGGTCGTGCGCGCCGAGGGCGTCGGGGCCGACCCCGAGGGCTTTCTCGCCACCCTCGACCACCTGCGCGGCGCGGTCATCACCTTTCGCGCGGAGCTCGAGGCCCTCACCCGCGCGGCCAGCGAGTCCGAGGACTGGGAGACCCGCGCACTCGCCCTCTTCGCCCGCGAGCGCCCCAGCGCCTCGCACCGCAGCGTGAGCATGTTCTCGCGGCGCTCCGTGGCCGACGAGGTCCCCCCGCTGCGCGACGCCATCCTCGACGCGCTCGCCCGCGCGGGCGCGCTGCGCCGACAAGTCTCTCTCGCCCGCGACCCCGCGCAGCATGAGGTTCTCGTGCACCTCCAGCGCGCGCCCGGGAGCGGCCCGCGCAGCAACGCCGAGGAGCTTGAGACGCTCTTCCACCAGCTCCGCGTGGCCTACCTCCGCGCCTTCGGCGAGGTCACCGAATTCGCGGCGCAGGTCGATGTGCCCATGGAGCTCGGCCCCGCGCGGGTGACCTCGCCGATGCGCGACGTCGACGCCGTCACCCTACGGATCATGGGCCCCTGCGTGCGCGACGCGCTCTCGCTGGAGCACGGCACGCACATCTGGCACCGCACCGCCGACGCGCCCGAGGTGGTGCGGGTGGTGGTGGAGCCCGCGTCCCCGGGGCTCACCGCCCTCACCGCCCTCAGCGCGCGCCTCGCGGCCCGCAAGACCCGTGATGAGGAGGCGCGACGCGGGGGTGTCGTGGCGGCCGACGCGCTGTCGGTGGTGCGCACGATCCGCTTCACGCCCTCCGCGCGGCGCGGGGAGTCTTCGCGGTGGGGCGTGGAGGACTTTGTGCTGGGCTACGCCCGCGAGACCTCGGCGACGGAGCTCACGGCCCCGCTGCGCGAGCTGTTCACCCTGCGGTCGGCGCGGGTCACACCCGGCTGAGTCGCCCCTTGCGGGCGTCCCACACCACGATGCCCACCGAGGCGAGCAGGCCCGCGAGGGCACCCAGCGCCGCGCCCACCGCGAGGGCCACGGGGCGCACGTGCTCCATGATCCACTCGATCAGCGCGCGGGGGATGAACCACGGGAGCTCGAGGTGGTTGAGCAGCCACCACAGCGAGAGCGCGCCCAGGGCCGCGAGGGCGGTGATCGTGAGCAGGCACTTGAGCAGGGTGCGGCCCCACCCACGGTTCTCGTCGCGTCGGGTCATGCGCGGAGTGTAGTTCGCCCGCGGGGCACCGGCACCCGGCGTGGTACCGTGCGGGTACCGATGGCGCTCAAGATCGACCAGGACCACGCGCGCTTCCGCAACATCGTTCGCGGAAAGATCCGGGAGAACCTCAAGCGGTACATCTCCCACGGCGAGCTCATGGGGAGGCAGGGCAAAGACACCGTCGCCATCCCCGTGCCGCAGATCGACATCCCCCGCTTTCGCTTCGGCGACAAGCAGAGCGGCGGGGTGGGACAGGGCGAGGGCGATTCGGGCGACCCCGTCGACGGGCAGGAGGGCGAAGGCGACGGCACGGGCAAGGCGGGCAAGAACGCCGGGCAGCACGCCGTCGAGGTCGACGTCACCCTCGACGACCTCGCGCAGATCCTCGGCGAGGAGCTGAAGCTCCCGCGCATCGAGCCCCGGGGGCAGGCGCGGGTGGTGGCCCACAAGGACAAGTACACCGGCATCCGTCGGGTGGGCCCGGAGTCTCTGCGGCACTTCAAGCGCACCTTCCGCGAGGCGCTGAAGCGGCAGGTCTCGTCGGGGATCTACAACGCCGAGCGGCCGGTGATCGTGCCCATCCGTGATGACAAGCGGTTTCGGAGCTGGAAGACCTCCACCGAGCCCGTGGCCAACGCGGTGATCGTCTACATGATGGACGTGTCGGGCTCGATGGGCGACGAGCAGAAGGAGATCGTGCGCATCGAGAGCTTCTGGCTCGATACGTGGCTGCGGTCTCAATACAAGGGGCTCGAGTCGGTCTACATCATCCACGACGCGGTGGCGCGCGAGGTCGATCGAGAGACCTTCTTTCACACCCGCGAGAGCGGCGGCACGATGATCTCCAGCGCGTACAAGCTCTGCGCGGACATCATGCAGCGGCGCTACCCCTCGCAGGACTGGAACGTCTACCCCTTTCACTTCAGCGACGGCGACAACTGGTCGGTGGACGACACGCTGAACTGCATCCAGATCTTGAAGACCCGCGTGCTGCCGCACGCCAACATGTTCTGCTACGGCCAGGTCGAATCGCCCTACGGCTCCGGGCAATTCGTGAAGGACCTGCGGGAGCACCTGGGCAAGGACGAGCGGGTGGTCACCAGCGAGATCCGCGACAAGGACGCGATCATGGACAGCATCAAGGCATTCCTCGGGAAGGGGCGCTGAAGGCAGATGGCACGCTTCGATCGGTCCCGAGAGATCCCTGACTACCTCCGTGAGTGGCAGGAGAAGATCGAGAGTTACGCGCGGCGCAGCGGGCTCGATTTCTTCCCGCAGGTGTTCGAGGTGCTCACCTTCGACGAGATGAACGAGGTGGCCGCGTACGGGGGCTTCCCCACGCGCTTCCCCCACTGGCGCTGGGGGATGGAGTACGAGCGGCTGAAGAAGTCCGGGGAGTGGGGGCTTTCACGCATCTACGAGATGGTGATCAACAACAACCCCTGCGTGGCCTACCTCCTCGAAGGGAACTCCCTGGTCGATCAGAAGCTGGTGATGGCCCACGTGTGTGGCCACAACGACTTCTTCAAGAACAACTTCGCGTTCAAGCTCACCGACCAGGACCGCCGCCCCCCCTCCTCCCCCGAGGACCTCGTGGTCTCGCGCAAGGACCGCCTGCCCATGCGCAAGTGGATCGACACCTTCGCGAACCACGCCGCGCGGGTGCAGCGCCACATGGAGCGCCACGGGGTCACCGCCGTCGAGGAGTTCCTCGACACGTGCATGGCGCTGGAGAACCTGATTGATCCGCCGGGGCGCCTGCTCGAAGGCAAGCCCATCGTGGAGAAGTCCGACGACCCCGAGCCCATCGAGGCCCCGCGGCTCAAGGCCCGGAGCTACATGGACACCTTCATCAACCCCGACGACTACCTCGACCGGGAGAAGAAGAAGCTCGAAGAGGCCGCGGCCAAGGCCCGCGCGCGCTTCCCCGAGAAGCCCACCCGGGACGTTCTGCGCTTTCTCATCGAGCACGCGCCGATGGAGAAGTGGGAGCGCGACATCCTCGAGATCTGCCGCGAGGAGGCCTACTACTTCTGGCCGCAGGCGCAGACCAAGGTCATGAACGAGGGGTGGGCCAGCTACTGGCACTCGAAGATCATGACGGGCTACGCGTGCGACGGGAACGAGGTCGTCGACTACGCCGAGCGCAACGCGTCGGTGATGGGCGGCGGGGGGCGCAACATCAACCCCTACAAGCTCGGCGTCGAGCTCTATCGCCACATCGAAGAGCGCTGGGACAAGGGCCAGTTCGGCAAGGACTGGGAGGACTGCGCCACGATGGAAGACCGGCGCAACTGGGACCTGCGCCTGGGCCTCGGCCGCAAGAAGATCTTCGAGGTGCGGGCGCTCTACACCGACGTGATGTTCATTGATGAGTTCCTCACGCCGGAGTTCGTCGCCGAGCGCAAGCTGTTCACCTTCGGGTGGTCCAACCGCAACGACCGCTTCGAGATCGACACCCGCGAGTTCAAGGCCGTGAAGGAGAAGCTGCTCTTTCAGCTCACGAACTTCGGCAACCCCTTCATCGTGGTGGAAGACGGCAACCACGAGAACCGCGGCGAGCTCCTGCTGCGCCACGAGCACCACGGGGTCGACCTCGACGGCGAGAAGGCCAAGGAGACCCTGCGCTCGCTCCACCGCGTGTGGCGACGCCCCGTGGCCATCGCCACCACCGCCGAGGGCCGCACCGTGCTCATGCGCTACGACGGCAAGGACCACGTCACCCGCCCCATCCGCTGATCCCTCCCGCGCCCTCCGCCCGTGTGCCATGCTCCGCGGCGCGATGGACCCACGCAGCACCCGCCCCTCGATGCGCGCGCCGGGCTTCGGCGACACCCCCCGCGCGCTCCCGCCGCTCGACGCCCACGTCGTTGAGCCCGAGACCCGCGACGAGCTCCTGCGCGGCAAGAAGCTCTACGCCGCCCCGGCGTTGCCCGAGCACGGCGACCCCCACCTGCGCATCGACGTGCTCGCGGGCACCGCCCGCGCGAGCGACCGCGTGGCCTCCACCGACCTGCTGACCCGCGTCGCCGACGACGGGGACTTCGCCACCGACACCAGCATCCGCCGCGCGGGCATCGACCCCGCGACGGGGCAGCGCTACCTCGAAGAGATGGCCTTCGAGGTGGTGAACACCCAGCGCCTCTCGGAGATCACCGCCAAGGCCGAGGAGCTCTCGGCCCGCGGCGTGCGCCGCATCTTCGCCGTCTTCGTGCGGCGGGGCCGGGTCGCCGAGTGGCGCGGCGACGCGTGGGAGGAGCTCGCGCACGACGCCGAGATCACCGACGAGTGCCTCGCCTCCCCCATCCCCGTGCGCGCGCTGTTGCACGACAGCGAGCTCGGCCCCGCGGTGGTGCGCGCCCTGCTCGCGCGCCATGAGCCCGCGCTGGAGGCGCTACTGCGCGAGCGAGAAGCCCGCGGAGAGGCCCGCGGTGAAGCCCGCGGAGAGGCCCGCGGTGAGGCCCGTGGTGAGGCCCGCGGTGAGGCCCGTGGTGAGGTCCGTGGTGATCGCGCCGGCAAGCGCGCGGCGCTCCGAGCGGTGCTCGCGGCCCGCTCCCTCCCGCTGACCCCCGCGCTCGCCGAGCGCATCGACGCGTGCGACGACGACGCCACGCTGCTCGCGTGGACCACCTTCGCCGCCACCGCGACGCACCTCAATACGGTCTTCGACGAGCCCGCGCCCGACCGCTGAGAAGGTCCGCAACGACCCCTCCCCTGGGTTCAGAACCCAACATTTCTCAGGGTGTTCGTGACCGTCCCCAAGGGTTCGATGCGGACCTCCTGAGACCGCGAAATCCGACACGCATTGGCCGCGCACATCGCGCTCGTGGCATGAGCCCGCCCCTCCATGTCGCATCGCGCTCTCCCATGGTCCGTCATCGCCCTCGCGTTCACGCTCGCCGCCGGATGCCAGCCTGAAGCCCCCCGTGGCGACGCCGCGACGAACCCGTCCACCGACGCATCCGCGCCCACCGACGCATCCGCGCCCACCGACGCATCCGCGCCCACCGACGCATCCGCGCCCACCG
>JBILLI010000060.1:0-18466 GCA_044376155.1 Polyangiales bacterium | reverse complement strand
GACCAACGAGCCCTACTGCGCCAACACCCGCGTCGACCGCACCAACTGCGGCGCCTGCGGGATGCGCTGCGGCGTGGGTGAGTTCTGCGTGCAGGGGCGCTGCGTGCTGGTGTGCCCCGAGGGGCAGGCGAACTGCAGCGGACGCTGCGTCGACCTCCAGACCGACTCGACCAATTGCGGCACCTGCCGCACGCCCTGCGGCACGGGCTTCACCTGCAACGCCGGCCGCTGCCGCTCCACCGCGTGCAGCGCCGGGGCCACGATGTGCAACGCGCAGTGCGTCGACATCCAGACCGACCCCTACAACTGCGGCCGCTGCAGCTTCCCGTGCCTCAACGGGCAGGGCTGCCGCGCGGGCATGTGCACGCGGGTCTGCGCGGCCTCTCAGCTCACCTGCGGCGACGAGTGCGTCGAGGGCCAGTCTGACGCCCGCAACTGCGGCATGTGCGGCAACCGCTGCGCCGCGGGCACCGTGTGCCAGGGCGGCATGTGCGTGACCCAGTGTCAGACCGGGCAGATGCTCTGCGCGGGCCGCTGCGTTGACCTCAGCACCGACCGCGCGCACTGCGGCGGCTGCGGCATGGCGTGCCCGGGCTCGCAGGTGTGCACCGGCGGGAGCTGCGCGGCGAGCTGCGCGATGGGGCAGACCCTCTGTGCCTCGACCTGCACCAACACGGCGTTTGATCGCGGCAACTGCGGCGCCTGCGGCATGGCGTGCAACGGTGCGCAGATCTGCGCGAACGGCATGTGCACCGCCGCCGCGCCGGTGGACGTGACCTGCGGCACCGGGCTCATCCTGTGCGGCGGGCTCTGCGCCGACACCCGGAGCAACAACCGCCACTGCGGCGCCTGCGGCATGGCCTGCGCGTCGGACCGCACCTGCGTCAACGGCACCTGCGTCGCGCCGTGCCCCGACGGGCAGGGGCGCTGCGGGGGCACCTGTACCGCGGTGCTCACCGACCGCACGAACTGCGGCGGCTGCGGGAACGTGTGCATCACCGGACAGAACTGCGTGACCGGCCGCTGCGAGTGCCCGGCGGGGCAGCAGGTGTGCGGCATGGCCTGCGCGAACGTGCTCAACGACGCGGCCAACTGCGGCGCCTGCGGCACGATGTGCCCCATGGGCCAGGTGTGCTCCGCGGGCCGCTGCGTGACCACGCCCACCACGCGCTACCGCCGCGCGACCTCCACCGCGGGGATCACCTACGTCGACGCCTGCGCCGCGATGGGCGCGCAGACCCTCATGGCCGCGGCCGACGGCCAGGCCGTGCGGGCCGCGCTGCCCTTCCCGTTCCGCTTCTGGGCGACCGACATCGGCGCGATGCAGCAGGTGAACATCGCCTCGTCGGGGTGGCTCAACCTCCGCGGCGGCATGGAGACCAACCGCACGGGCACGATCCCGTCGGTGTTGGCGCCCAACGGGGTCATCGCCCCCTACTGGCGCGACGCGCGCAACCGCACGGGGGTCTGCGTGGCCACCGTGGGCATGTCGCCGAACCGACGCTGGGTGGTCGAGTGGCGCGAGGCGGGCGAGATCGTCGGCGCCGACGCCGGGGTCGGCGGCGTCAACGACGCCACGCGCTGGACCTACGAGGTCATCCTCACCGAAGGGACCAACACCATCGACTTCGTGTACCCGCGCATGGACGGCGTGCGTCAGGCGCAGGTCGGCATCGAGAACATCAACGGCACCCCGGGCATCTCGGGCTGCCCTGACGACACGGTCTTCGGCTGCACGCCGTTCCCGAACTACATCGTCCGCTTCGAGCCGATCCCGTGACCCCCGCATCGAGCATGAGCAAGACCATGAAGCCCTCCCTTTCCTTCTGGATCTCCCCCGCCGCGCTCGCGGTGGTCGCCGCGCTCGCCTCGGGGTGCGCCCAAGAGGTGCGCCGCTTCGGCGGCGGCGACGCGACCGTCACCCCCACCGACACCCCCGAGGGCAATTCGTCGTCGTGCGACGGCGGGCAGTCCCTCTGCCGAGGCAACTGCGTCGACCTCTCCGGCGACCTCGCCAACTGCGGCCGCTGCGGCAACAGCTGCCAGGCGGGCTTCGTCTGCATCTCGGGACAATGCACCGTGGATTGTCCCAAGGGGCAGGTCCGCTGCGGCACCACCTGCGTGAACCTCATGGTCTCGCAGAACAACTGCGGCACCTGCGGCACCGCCTGCCCCTCGGGCACCGTGTGCTCCGCCGGCCGGTGCGCCGTCGAGTGCGCCGCGCCCTACCTCGCGTGCGACTTCGTCGAGGCCCGTGACGCCGGTGTCGCCGATGCAGGTCCCCGCGACGCCGGACCCGCCGACGCGGGTCCCCGCGATGCGGGCTCGGTCGACGCCGGTCCCCGCGACGCGGGCTCGGTCGACGCGGGCTCGGTCGACGCCGGTCCTCGCGATGCGGGTGCGGTGGATGGCGGCGCGCGCGACGCGAGCACATCCATGCAGCGCTACTGCATCGACCCGCGCGTCGACGAGCGCAACTGCGGCGGCTGCGGCATGGCCTGCCCCTCGGGGCAGCTCTGCCGCGACAGCGCGTGCGTGCTGGAGTGCGGGCGCGGTCAGACGATGTGCAGCACCCGCTGCGTCGACACCGCGAGCGACGTCTCGAACTGCGGCGCCTGCGGCATGCGCTGCACCGAGTCGCAGCGCTGCAACAACGGCACCTGCATGGGCAGCTCCTGCCCCACCGGCACGACGATGTGCGGCTCCAGCTGCGTCGACACTCGCCTCGACCTGCAGAACTGCGGCGCCTGCGGCACCGTCTGCGCCGCTCCGCAGTTCTGCCGCAACGGCATGTGCGAGCTGCAGTGCCCCATGGGCCGCACCGCCTGCATGGGCCGCTGCGTCGACCCGATGAACGACGGCGCCAACTGCGGCGCCTGCGGCATGGCCTGCCCCGCGGGCCGCGTCTGCACCGCGGGCGCCTGCACCCTGACCTGCCCCATGGGCTCGGCGTCGTGCGACGGTCGCTGCGTCGACCCCACCACCGACCGCGCGAACTGCGGCGGCTGCGGCATGGCCTGCGGCGCCGGACAGGTGTGCAGCGGCGGTCGCTGCGTCGGGGCCTGCGCCGCCGAGCAGACCCGCTGCTCCGCGGGGTGCACCAACACCGCGTTCGACCCCAACAACTGCGGCGAGTGCGGCTTCGTCTGCGGCGCGGGCTTCGGCTGCTCCGGCGGCGCGTGCCGCGCGCTCGTGGGCGTCGACGCCGGGGCCTGCGCGCCCCCGGCGATCCTCTGCAACGGGAGCTGCATCGACCCGCGCAACGACAACGCCAACTGTGGCGTGTGCGCGCGCACCTGCGGCGAGGATCGCACCTGCGCCGGCGGCGTCTGCACCCAGGCCTGCGCCCCCGGTCAGACCCGCTGCGGCAGCGCGTGCACCCTCCTCGACAGCGACTCGATGAACTGCGGCTCTTGCGGCAACGCCTGCCCGATGGGGCAGGTCTGCTTCATGTCCCAGTGCACCAACGCGCCGCCGGTGCGCTACCGCCGCGCGACCTCCACGGCGGGGCTGACCTTCACCAACGTCTGCACGTCCCCCGGTGTGCAGCGTGTGCTCGCGGGGGCCGACGACTCCTCCGTGCGCGTGGCCATGCCCTTCGGCTTCCGCTTCTGGGACCGCGACATCGCCTCGGGCGCGATGATGAACGTGACCTCCAACGGCTGGATCGCCATCCCCCCCGAGACCTTCGCGAGCCTCGGCGGCACCATCCCCTCCACGAGCACGCCCAACGGGGTCATCGCGGCGTACTGGGGTGACAATTTCAACCGCCCGGGGCAGTGCATCGCGACGCTGGGCAGCGCCCCCTTCCGACGCTGGGTGATGCAGGTCGACGACGGCGCACACTGCTGCGACACGGCCCCCGGCGTGAACCTCAACTACGAGATCGTGATCAGCGAGACCACGAACACCATCGACTTCCTCTACGGCTCGATGGCGGGCGCGCGGAGCTCCACCGTCGGCGTCGAGAACCCCACGGGCACCATGGGCATCTCGGGATGCCCCTCGGCCACGGTCTACTCCTGCGTGCCGGCGGCGAACTCCGCCGTTCGCTTCGAGCCCACGCCCTGACCCCGCCCCCGGGGGCGCCGCCCCCGCCCCCTCCGCCCATGAACGCCGCGGTCTACGTGCACTTCCCGTGGTGCGTGCAGCGATGCCCGTACTGCGACTTCGCCACGAGCGCCGAGCGGCCCGAGGCGATCCCCCATGACGCCTACGCCGACGCCGTGGTGCGCGAACTCTCGCTGCGGCGCGACGACCTCGGCGACGCCCGCGCCACCACCCTCTTCTTCGGCGGCGGCACGCCGAGCCTCTGGGACGTGCCCGCCCTCGCGCGCGTGGTGGCCGCCGTGCGCGCGGTGGGAGACATCGACGAGGTCACCGTGGAGTGCAACCCCACGAGCCTCACGGCGGACCGCGTCTCCGCCCTCGCTGACGCCGGCGTGACCCGGCTCTCCCTCGGCGTGCAGTCGCTGCGCGACGACCACCTGCGGTACCTCGGTCGGCTCCACGACGCCGACGGCGCCCGTCGCGCGCTGCGCAGCGCTGTGTCCCATGGGGCGCTGCGCGTGAGCGCCGACGTGATGTTCGGGATGCACGGGCAGTCGCCCGAGGCGCTCTGCGAGGACCTCTCCGAGCTCGTGGACCAGGGCATCGAGCACGTCTCGGCGTACATGCTCACCATCGAGCCCGAGACCCGCTTCGGCGAGCTCGCGCGCAAGGGGCGCCTCCCGCGGCTCCCCGACGACGACGTCGCGGCGATGTACGAGCGCGTCGAGTCGCACCTCGGGTCGCTCGGCTTCGCGCACTATGAGGTCTCGAACTACGCGCGCCCCGGCGCCGAGGCGCGGCACAACCTCGCGTACTGGCGAGGTGACCCCTACCTCGGCCTGGGCGCCGCGGCGGTGGGCTGCACCCCTGAGCGGGAACGCCCCGCGTGGGCGTCGCGCTGGCGCAACGTGTACGACGTCCCGGGCTACCTCGCCGCGCTCGCTGAGGGGCGTCGGCCGCCCGAAGAGCGCGAGCCGCTGGACCCCGAGACGCGCGCGAGAGAGGCCCTGCTGCTCGGCCTGCGCGCCGTGGAAGGCGTCGAGACCGGGGGCGTGCGCGCGCGCACCGGGGTCGACCTGCGCGCCACCCGCGCCCGCGCCTGGGACCGCGAGCTGCGCGAGGGGAACGTATGCGACGACGGCGTGCGCTGGACCATCCCCGCCGCGCGCTGGCTGCAGGCCGACGGCATCACCGCCCGGCTCTTCTAGAACTGCCCGACCTGCTCCGGGGGATCGGCGACGACGGGGGCGCGCTCCCGCTCCCGCTCCCGCTCCCGCGTGGGCGCAGGCGCCACGCTCCCGATGAGCGGGAGCTGCAGCGCGCCCGGAGTCTCTCGGTCGCGATGGCTGCGTCGGCTGGTGCGCGGCGCGCCCTCGTTCGCCGTGGGCGCGGTCGGGGGAGGGGCCGCCGCGGGAGGGGCCGCGCCGCCGTCTGCCCCCACCGGCAGCGCGGGCTGCGCGGGGTGCATGATCTCCGGCGGGTCGGCCGGGGCGCGGCGAACCGGGCGAGGCGCGGGGCGCGTCGGCGGCGGCGCGGGCGGCGCGCGGTGCTGCTCGATCTCCGCGCGCACGGCGTCGAGGTCGCGCTGAATGGCCGGGTCTGTCGACACGCGCTGCGCGGCCTGGAGCAGCGGCAGCGCAGCGTCGTACTGGCCCGCGTTGCGCAGCGCGGTGGCCTGGTTCTGCAGCTGCACCGCCACGCTCCGCCGCAGCGCCACGGCGCGTCGGTTGCCCGGGTCATCGGCGAGCACCGCGTCGGTGAGGGTCTCCACGTCGGTGCCCTCGGGGTTGCGCTGCAGGCGACCCAGGTGGAACGCGTCGTTGGCGCGGCGCATGTACTCCGCGACGCGGTCTTCGCGCTGCTGCGCGGGGTACCAGCGGAGAAAGTACGCCGCGGTGGCGATGGCCGCGGTTGCGAACAGCATCGACGCCAGCACCAGCAGCAGCGCGCGCCGCGTGGCGCCGGGGCGCTCGATGCCCTGCACCGCGTAGATCTCCGTGGCCTCGTCCGCGTCGGGGGGAAAGCTGTCGGAGATCATCGGCGGCGGCCCGCGACGCACGGTCACGTCCAGCGAGTCGGCGGCTTCACGAAAGGGCGCGTCGCGGCGATGGTCGGGCGGCGGCACCGTGGGCGTGATCGGTGCCACGGCGATGATGGGGATCTCCACCCGCGCCGGCAGCGTCGAGATGGGCGGCACCACCGCGCCGTTGGGGCGCGCGTGCAGGTCGACGGGCAGGGCGGGCTCCTGCGAGTTCCGGGTGACCGTGCGCACCCGCGCCACGCCGCTGCTCTCCGTCGCCGACTGCGCCAGCGCCGCGCCCACCGCGGCCTCCATCGCCGACGGACGGTCGAGCGTGGTGTTCGCGTCGTTGCGCCGCGAGGGCGGCACCGGGGTCGCGCGCAGGGCGTCGGCCGCGACCTCGCTCAGGGTCATTGACGTCGTCGGCACCAGCGAGGGCATCGTCGCGCTGCCGCTCGCGCCGCTGCGCTGCCACGCGTCGCGCAGCGCGCGGGCGAAGGCGCCGGCGTCGGGATGGCGCGCGTCGGCGTTCTTCGCGAGGGCGCGCATCACCACGTCGGCCACCAGCTCGGGTACGCGCTTGCCCGCGGGCCAGCGCGACATCGGCGGCGCGGGCTCGTGCAGGTGCTTCATCAGGAGCTGCACGGGCTCCTCGGCCTCGAAGGGCGTGCGGCCCGTGAAGAGCTGGTACGCGATCACGGCGAGGGAGTAGACGTCGCTGCGCTGGTCCACCGGGTCGCCGCTCGCGCCCTCGGGGGAGATGTAGCGCGCGGTGCCGAAGATCAGCCCCGATTGGGTGATGAAGCTCGTCGCCGACATCAGGGTCTTGGCGATGCCGAAGTCGAGCACCTTCGGGTACTCCGCGTCGCCGTCGCGCTGCGTGAGGATGATGTTCTCGGGCTTGAGGTCGCGGTGGATGATCCCGCGCGCGTGGGTGTAGCCCACCGCGTCGCCCAGCTGCGCGACGACCTTCACCGCACGCGCGAGCTCGAAGGGGCCGCTGCGGTCGAGGGCCTCAAGCAGCGTGGGGCCTTCGAGGTACTCCAGCACGAGGTAGAGGTTCTGGTCGGGGAGCTGCCCGAACAGGATCACCCGCACGATGCCCGGGTGATCGAGCTGGTGCGCGATCTGTGCCTCGCGGTGAAAGCGCGCGACGATGTCCTTGTTCGACAGCAGGTCGCGGTGGAGGATCTTGATCGCGACGCGCCGGCCGAGTGCCTCGTCTTGCGCCTCGTAGACCACGCCCATGCCGCCGCTGCCGATCACCCGCGCGATGCGAAAGTGATCGAGGATGCGCGCGCCGAGGTACGGGTCCTCGGCGGGGCCGTCGATGCGCAAGGAGGTGCCGTCGACCTGGCAGAACTGCGCAGGCGGTTCGTACTGACGTCCGCAGGACGGGCACGTTCGCATCGGCACCAGCATCGTAGCCTGCATCGGTGAGGCACCCGGGATCAATTCTCATGCCTCCAACGGTGAGATGCCCGTGCAGACGCACCGGCGGCCTGCAGGGTGTGCGTCACCGTTGCGATGCGGCGATGACCGCCAGCATTCGACCGCTGCGGGCCCCGTCGCGACGATACGAATGCCATCCGTCTGGCGCACACACCGTGCAACCACCGACGCGCTCCACGGCTTGGACCCCGAGCGCCGCGAGCTGCGCGAGCACCGCTGCGCCGAGGTCCGCGTGGGGGCGCTCCCTCCGGCCCGGCCGTGTCACGTCGGCCCCACAGGCCGCGGAGAGCGCGTCGGCCACGTCGGTCCCCACCTCGAAGCAGCACGGCCCGATGCACGGCCCCAGCGCCGCGCGGAGCCCCCCGGTGCGGGTCCCGACCAGCGCCCGCACCGCCGCCGGAAGCACCCCCGCGACCACCCCCCGCCAGCCCGCGTGCACCGCCGCCACCGCGCCGGAGTGCTTGTCTCCCAGGAGGATCGACGCGCAATCGGCGGTGCGCACCCCCGCCGCGCCGCCCGCGCGCAGCACCAGCGCGTCGGCCTCGGCCGCGACGCTCTTGTTGGGGGAGGGGTCGACGAGCACCGTCGCGCCATGGACCTGTCGGCAGGTGCGAAGGTCACCCGGGTCGTACCCCACCGCCCGTGCGAGGGACGCGTGCGCGGCGCTCTCGGGGGCCACCCCGTAGTCCCCCGGGGGGCGCGAAAACCCGTGCGCGAAGCCCGCGGCGAGCAGCCCCGGGGCGGCGAGATGTGCGGCGTCCATCGCCGGACCGTATCGCGGGGGCGCGGGGATGCGGTACGGTCACGACACCCATGAGCAGCAGGATCGAAGCGGGACTCACCATCGAAGGCAGCGTGCGCGGCGAGGGAGAGCTCGTCGTCGCGGGGCGCCTGCGCGGCGCGCTCACCCTGCAGGGCACCCTCGTGATCGAAGAGGGCGGCGCGGTCGAGGCCGAGGTCGAGGCCAACTCCGTGGTCGTCGGGGGCCTGCTCTCGGGCAGCGTCACGGCCCACGAAGAGCTCCGCATCCAACCCGGGGGCTACGTCGACGCCCGGGTGCGCGCGGCCCGCCTCGCGGTCGCCGAGGGCGCGGTCTTTCGCGGAGAGCTCCAGGCGATGCACCAGGACCCCCGTGCGCTCCCCACGCACGTCGCCGTCGCCCGTCAGGCGCCGCGCATCGACGCCGTGGCCGCCCCGCGGGCGCTGGAACCCTCCGCGCCCTCCCGCGCGGTGACGGCCCCGCCGCAGCCCGTGGCGCCCCCCGCGCCCCCCGCGCCGCCGCCCGCGAAGGTGAAGGGCTTCGCCGCCCCGACCCGCGAGGGGGCCGAGAGGCCCGCGAAGCCTGCGCCCGCGAAGCTCGACGCGAAGTCCGCGCCGCGCATGCCCGCGCTCCCCCGGGGGCGGAGCAGCATGGGGATCCGCGGGGGCGGGGCGTGAGCGAGGCCCAGGCGCGCCTGCTCGACGCGCTGCGCCGGGACGCGTGGCGCCGCGGGAGGTTTCGCCTCGCCTCGGGGCGAGAGAGCGATTTCTTCATCGACTGCAAGCAGGTGATCCTCACCGCCGAGGGGCATCGGCTGGTGGGCGAGGCGCTCTACGACGCGATCCGTGGGGCGGGGGTGCTCGAAGCCGTGGCGGGGGTCGCGGGGGTCGCCCTCGGCGGGTGCTCGCTCGCCAGCGCCGTGTCGCTCACCAGCGCGCTGCGCGACGGCGACGCGGGCCTCGACGCCCTCTACGTGCGCAAGGAGCCCAAGGACCACGGCACCGCCAGGCGCGTCGAGGGCCGGCTGCGCCGCGGCGCCGCGGTGGTGCTGGTCGAAGACGTGCTCACCACCGGGGGCTCCTCCCTCGCGGCGGTGCTCGCCCTGCGGGCCGAGGGCTTCACCGTCGACCGGGTGTTCGCGCTGGTCGACCGCGCCGAGGGCGGCGTCGAAGCCCTTGCCGTGCAAGGGGTTACGGCGCACGCGCTCTTTCACCGGCGCGACTTCGTGGAGGGATGATGCGCCGCGCGTTGGCAGCCGCGCTGCTGGCGGCGGTGGGCGCCTGCGCGTCACCGCGGGTGGTGCTGCGCGAGGGCCCGCGGTCGTACACCGCCGAGAGCTACGGCGACGTGCTGGAGCGCTGGACCCGCTCGGGCCACGCCTATCAGCTCGACGGCATCGACGACCACCTCGCGGTCACGGCGACCTACGAGAGCTGGGATTTTCGCTGGGCCTACGTAGTTCGCTACGCGCGGGACTTCATGCTCTCCACCGAGGAGCGCCGCGCGCTGCTCGACCGCCAGCTCGAGGCGAGCACCCGCGAGCACGCGTTCTACGTGACCCTGCAGAGCCCCACGCGGCGCTACGGCGAGCTCACCCGCCCGAGCTCGGCGTGGCGGGTGCTGCTCATCAACGACCGTCGGCAGGAGGTGGCCCCGGTGGCGGTGGAGCTCGTGCGCCGACCGGGCGCCCTGGAGCGCACGTACTTTCCGCACACCAACGCGTGGCGGCAGGTGTACCGCATCCGCTTCCCGCGGCGCGTGCGGGTGCCGGGGCAGGGGGAGATCGACATCTTGTCCGAGGGCATTCGCAGCTTCTCGCTGCGCTTCTCGGGTCCCCTGGGCCACGCCGACATCGTCTGGCAGGTCGAGGCGTCGTAGTGCTCGCGCTCCGCGAGGTGACCCGCGCCGCGCGCGACGGGGACCGCCCGCGGACCCTCTTCGCGCGCCTCTCCCTGGAGCTCCCCCGCGGCGCCTGTGGGCTGCTCCTTGGCGAGGGTGGCGTGGGCAAGAGCACCCTCCTCGCGGTGGCTGCGGCGTTGACCCTCCCCGACGCGGGCGCGCTCTGCTGGGAGGGCGAGCGCATCTCCGACGCGCGAGAGCAGCGCCGCGCGGAGTATCGCCGCGACATCGCCGCGCTCGCGATGCAGTCGCCGCTGCTGCTCGACGGGCTCACCGCGGCCGAGAACCTCGCGCTCGCCCGCCGCCCGATGCGCCCCGAGGTGATCGATCGCCTCGGCGTACGCGCGCTGCTCGACCGCCCCGCCGAGAGATTGTCCGAGGGCGAACGACAACGGGTCTCCCTCGCCCGCGCGCTCGGCGCGTCGACGCCCCTGGTGCTGCTCGACGAGCCCAGCGCCTCCCTCGATGACGGCGCCGTGGCGACACTCGCGGCGCTCCTCGACGCGCACCGCGCCGCCCGCGGCGCCGCGCTGGTGACCACCCACGACCCGCGTCTGCGCGACGCCCTCCGCTGGGACCTCACGCGCGTGCTCCGCGGCGGCGCCCTTCACCCGCCCTCGTGAGCTCTGACCGCGCGCTGCTCCTGGCGCTCACCCACCCGTGGCTGCTCGCGCGCGCGCTGCTCTCCTTGGGCGCCGTGCTGACCCTGCTCGCCGCGGGCGCGATGGCGCGGCGCGGGGGGCGTGAGCTCGGCGGGCTGCTCCGCACGGCGATCGGGGCGGCGGCGTTCGCGCAGGCCGCGTCGCTGCTCCTCGGCGCCTTCGCCGCGCAGCGACTCGTGGGGGCGGTGCCGGGCGCGATGTGCGCCGCGGGGGTGCTCGACGCGTCGCCCTGGGGACCTCGCGCGACCCTCGCGGCCGTGGGCGCGACGCTCGCGTTGGCCGTGGCCGACGGGGCGGCGAGCGTCGACGCGCGGCTACGTCACGCGCGCGTTCACGGCGCGCTGCTCGCGGGCGGCGCCCTCGCGCTCGTCGCGTGCGCCGCGGACCTCGCGGCCGGCCTGCGCTTCGCCGCCTCGCTGAACCTCGACGACGCCGTCCCGTGCTGCGCGTCGGTGGCCGCGCCGACACGAAGCTTCGGCGCGCCGTCGCGCGCGATGACCCTCCTCGCGGCGACGCTCTCGGTTGTCGCCGCGAGGCCTCGCATCGCGGCGCCGTTCGCGTGGGCGATCCTCGTCGCGGCGTGGACGATCGCGACGCGGGAGGCCGCGCGCGTGCTGGTCGCGGGGAGCGGGCACCCTTGCCTCGCGTGCGGGCTGGGCCGCGCGCCGTGGGGACCGCTGCTGGCGGCGAGCGGCGCCCTGGGGGCGTTTGCCCTCGCGCAGGGGGTGGTCCCGCTCGGGATGCTGCGGGCCGCGCCCGGGGAGGTTTCTGCGACGGCGGCAGACGCCCTGCGCCGCGCGATTCGAACGGCCTCTCTGTGGGTCGCGGTGACGGCGGTCCTGAGCCGCGTGGCGTTGCGGTGAGGGGCGCGTCGCGCAACGGGCGCAACGGGGCTACCCTCGCGGGGTGCGGCGGCCGCCAAGGTCTGCCTCGCGTCGCGACTCTGAGGCGGTGAGGGTGATCCGATGCATGTGACCCTGGTCTTGACCCACGAGTGCAACCTGGCCTGCACGTACTGCTACGCCGGCGAGAAGTTTCGCAAGGACATGGACTGGGACACCGCGGTGCGCGCGATGGAGCTCGCGCTCAACGCCCCGCGCAAGCGCTACCCCTGGCAGGACGACGACGCCCCCGTCGACGTCGGCTTCTTCGGCGGCGAGCCGCTCATCGCGTGGGAGACACTGGTGCGCGCTTGCGAGTACGCCCGCGCCCGCGCGAAGGAGCTGGGCCGCACGCTGCGCCTCGCGGTGACCACCAACGGCACGCTGCTCACGCCCGAGCGCGCGAGGGTGCTCCGAGAGCTCGGCGTGGAGGTCACGCTCTCCCTCGACGGCGTGCGCGAGGCCCACGAGGTCACGCGCCCGCAGCGCGGCGGTCGGTCGAGCTTCGACGACGTGCTCCAGGGCGCGCATCACCTCCTCGACGCGGGCGGTCACCTCGACGTCATCGCGGTGGTGGCACCGCAGAACGTCGCGCACCTGGGAGACAGCGTGCGCTTCCTCGCCGACCTCGGCGCGCGGCAGATCATCCTCAACCCGTGCTTCGAGGAGGCGTGGTCCGACGAGCAGCTCGCGCTGTGGGAGAAGGGGTTGCGCGACGCCGCGGAGGTCTACGCCGACGCCATGCGCCGCGGCCGGGCGCTGGCCATGCCCACCTTCGACAACAAGCTCCTCGCGGCGGCCAAGGGCGGCCTCGCGAGCTGCGACACCTGCGGCTCGGGCGAACGCGAGCTCGCGGTGGCGCCCTCGGGCAACCTCTACCCCTGCGCGCGCATGGTGGGCGAGGACCGCGACCACACCCTCGTGCTCGGCACCCTCGACACCGGGGTCATCGCGGCGAAGTCCCTCGGGCAGCCCAAGGGCCCGGCCGACCCGGCGTGCGAGACCTGCGCGGAGAAATGGCGCTGCGGCGCGTCGTGCGCGTGCGCGAACCTTGCAGAGACGGGCACCACGCACCTCCCCGGGGGCACGCAGTGCTGGTACGAGCAGGCCACCGCGCGCATCGCCGACGAGGTGGGCGCGAGGCTCCTCGAGGAGCGCGACGCGACCTTCATCGCGTGGATCTACGGCCGCGTGCACGACGCCGCCGAGGCCCTGCGCGCGCGGCAGACCGCCTCCGAGACCCCCGAGCCCCACGGCGTACGAAGGCTCCGGCGCCTGCCCGTGGTGAGCGCGCCGAACTTCTAGCGCCAACGCGCGCCTGGGACGTGCTACACTCCGCGCCCCCGAAAAACGGGGGACCACCGTGGGAGGCCCCGCATGGCGCTGTCGAAGACCGAGCTCGATCACTTCAAGGGTGTGCTGCTGCAGCACCGCGCGCAGATCATCGCGAATGCGCAGGAGACCCTCGCCGAGGACATGACCCTCGACGCCAACGAGCTCGCCGATGAGATGGACCTCGCCTCCAGCGAGTACCTGCAGTCGTTCACGTTCCGCCTGCGCGGGCGGGAGCGGCACTTTCTGTCGAAGATCGGCCGCGCGCTCACCAAGATCGAGGCCGGCGAGTTTGGCCTCTGCGAGGAGTGCGGCGAGGAGATCTCCCTCAAGCGCCTCGAGGCCCGCCCCGAGACCCCCTTGTGCATCAAGTGCAAGGAGGACCAGGAGCGCGCCGAGAAGGACTTCGGCTGACGTGTTCGCGCCCTGGCCTTGTCGCCAACGCGTCGTCGCGTAACCTTCGCGCCGTGCGCCGCGTGCCTCTGCGCTTCCTCGTCGTCGCCGACGAGCCCGAGCCCTGCCCGTATATCCCCGGGCGGCGCATGCGCCTGCCCCTGCGCATGCCCACCACGCGGCCGTCCCCCGAGGACTTCGACGCCCTCCTCGCCGAGGGCGACCGCCGCTCAGGCCCCTTGCTCTACCGCCCAGCGTGCGACGGCTGCACGGCCTGCGAGGCCCTGCGAGTGCCCGTGCGGCGCTTCACCCCGACCCGCTCCCAGCGCCGTGTGTGGCGCCGCAACGAGGGCGAGGTGCGCGTCGAGCGGCACCGCCCCGCGGCCACCGCCGACCACCTCCGGCTCTACAACCGCCACGCCCGCGAGCGCGGCCTCTCGCTGCGCGCGGAGCCCTCGAGCGAGAGCGACTACCGCTTCTTCCTCGTCGACACCTGCGTCGACACCTGGGAGCTGCGGTACTTCGTCGGCGACGCGCTCGTAGCCGTGAGCGTGCTCGACTTCGGGCGCGACAGCGTATCGAGCGTGTACCACTACTTCGACCCCTCCCACGCGTGGCGCTCGCTGGGGGTCTACTCGATCCTCAAGGAGATCGAGCTGTGCGCCGCCGAGGGGCGCGAGTGGTACTATCTGGGGCTCTACGTCGCCGACTGCGACCACCTGAACTACAAGGCCACGTACTACCCGCACGAGCGCCGCATCGCCGGGGTGTGGACCGAGTTCAGCGAGGCCCGCTGACGGCGCCCTCGAAGCGCGCGAGGTCGTCGCCGAAGCGCGCGACCAGGGCCGCGCGAACGGCCTCCAGCCGGGCGGGGTCGAACTCGGCGCCGTGGAGCTCCCGCAGCACGCCCAGCGCTGCGGTGCCACGGTTGGCCGCGAGGAAGCCCAGCGCCAGGTCGGGCAGGAGATCGGTGTGCGCGGGCTCCAGCGACAGCGCCCGGCGGATCAGCGCGATGCTCTCCGCCCGGCGGTTGCGCGCGATGAGCACCCGCGCGAGGGAGCGGTAGAGCTCCGCCGCGGCCGCGCCGTCTTGCGCGTACTGCGAGCCCAGGCGCAGCACCTCCTCGGCCTCCTCGGCGCGGTTGAGGTTGCGCAGCGCGTCGCCCAGGCAGCCCAGCGCCCGCGCGAGCTCGGCCCGGGTGTTGGGCTCCAGCGCCGCGCCCTCGGGCGTGCGGAGGTACATCATCAACGGCGAGACCCACGAGCCCAGGCGACCCACGACTTCGTCGTAGCGCCCCCCGCGCAGCGCCGCGCGGGCGCGCTCGGCCTCCTCGAGGTCGATCGCCACCGACTTGCTCTTCTGCGGCTGCAGCGCGTCGATCACCCGCGAGCGGAGGTACCGACGCAGGTGCCGCAGGGCCACCATCTCCTCGCCGCGCTCGTGGGAGACCAGCAGGTGC
This sequence comes from Polyangiales bacterium, assembly GCA_044376155.1. Classification (GTDB taxonomy): domain Bacteria; phylum Myxococcota_A; class Polyangia; order Polyangiales; genus JAWKRB01. The sequence goes on along the minus strand of JBILLI010000060.1, from coordinate 3,558 downwards.
GCGTCGCCCTGGCCGTCGACCGTGAGCTTGCGCAGCACGATGCCGAAGAGGGGCGCCAGGAGGATGTACCGCAGCCCCACGGCCGCGCGCAGGGCGTTCTGGTCGGGCTCCGCGGGCACCACCACCACGCCATCGGCGTCGCCCAGCAGGGCCGCGAGCACCGCGCTGCGCAGGGCCTCGGGGGGGCCCTGGTCGGTGACCTCGGTGTTGTCGTCGCCCTCGCGCACCCACTGCACCGACGAGACCTCGCCGTTGACGCGGTCGATGCTCGCGCTCACCACGCGAAAGCCCGCCGAGAGCGAGAGCGCCACGAGCGCCTCGCCCAGGCCCTCGCAGAGCTTCGCGAGCGCGGGCACGTTCGCCATCACGCGCTCGAACCACCCGTCGGCGCGCACCGGCTCCAGGTCGTAGGTGCGCTCGCCGCTCACGCCGGCCTCGTCCCCTCGGTCTCGCGGGCCTCGCGCTCGAGCTTCTCGCGGTACCACACGATGGTGCGCTGCAGGCCGTCTTCGAGCTCCACCCGGGGCTGAAACCCGAGGAGCTCCTTGGCCTTGTGGATGTCGGGGATGCGCAGCTCCACGTCGGGGAAATCCCAAGGCACGAAGCGGATCTCGGAGCGCGAGTCGGCGAGCCGCACGATGGTGCGCGCGAGCTGGTAGATGGTCACCGTCGCGCGGGGGTTGCCGATGTTGAAGCTCTGCCCGATGGCCTCGTCGCGCTCCAGGGTCAGCAGGATCCCGTCGACGATGTCGTCGATGTAGCACCACGAGCGGATCTGATCGCCCTCGTTGTGGATGTTGATCACGTCGCCCTGCAGCGCGCGCACCACGAAGGCGTGCACCGCGCCCTCGCCGACCTGCCCCGGGCCGAAGATGTTGAACGGCCGGATGCTCACCGTGGGCACTCCGAACTGCTTCTGGTAGCAGTGCGCGAGGTGCTCCGTGGCGAGCTTGCTGACGGCGTAGGTCCAGCGGGCCTCGCCCACCGCGCCGAGGGTGGTCACGTCGCCCTCGCCCACGCGGAACGCGTAGCGGCCGAAGACCTCGCTGGTGGAGAAGTCCACGAAGCGCTTGAGCTTCGAGCCCACGTTGCGCGCGCAGCGGAGCGCGTTGATGGTGCCCTCCAGGGCGATCTCCATCGTGGGCACGGGGTTCTTGAGCACCGTGTCGACCCCGGCGATGGACGCGAGGTGCACCACGTGGTCGCAGCCCTCCATGGCCTTCGCGAGCGCGGCCTCGTCGCGCACGTCGCCCTGGATCAGGGTCACGTTGGGGTGCCGGTCGAGCCCGGCGGGTTGTAGCGCGTTGCGCCGCAGGGTGTCGTACACCACGCAGTGGTTGGAGGCGCACAGCCGTCGAACCAGCGCCGTGCCGATGAAGCCCGCGCCGCCCGTGAGGAGAACTCTCTGACCTTCGATCATCGCCGCGTGAGAGCTACACCATTCCTGGGCGCGAAGGAACACGCGCGGTGGCGCCACGCCCGCGACCCTTTACACTCCGTCGCGGCCGGTGCGACGATGCGCCGCTGACAGGAGCGACAGACGTCATGGGAATCCTCGACCGCTTGGGACAGACGCTGAAGGCGAACATCAACTCGCTGATCGACAAGGCAGAAGACCCGCAGAAGCTCATCGCCCAGACCATCGAGGAGTTCGAGGACGAGCTCAAGAAGGCCCGCAAGGAGCAGGTTTCGGCGCTGGCCGAGGTCAAGCTCATGCAGCGCAAGGCCAAGGAGAAGCTCGACGAGGCCGCCGGGTGGGAGCGCAAGGCCATGCTCGCGCTGGAGCACGGCGACGAGGAGCTCGCCCGCGAGGCGCTGAAGCGCAAGAAGCAGGGCGAGAGCGACGCGCTGGATTTCGGCGAGCAGGAGCGCCAGAAGGCGGCCTACGTCGAGGAGCTCAAGGCGCAGATCGAGCAGTTCGAGCGCAAGGTTGTCGAGCTCAAGGCGAAGAAGAATTCCCTGGGCTCGCAGGTGGCGCGCGCCCGCGCCGCGGGGGGGAACACCGACGTGGGCGGCTCCACCGCGGGGGCCGTGGGGCGCCTGCGCGAGATGCAGGACAAGATCGACGCGATGGAGGCCGAGGTCGAGGCCGCGGACATCGTCGACGACCCGAAGAAGGCCGCCCTCGAGGAGCGCTTTCGTCGGCTCGAGCGGGGCGACACCAAAGACGCCCTCGACGACGAGCTCGCCGCCCTCAAGAACCGCCTCAAGGACCGCTGAGTCTCCCCGCCGCCCCGCCCGCGACGCCATCACGGCTCGCGGGCGGTCTCCCGCGCGTCAACGTCGGCGAAGCTGCGCGCGCTCGGCCTCGAGGAGGTCCCGCGCCAGCGCCTGCACGGTGGGGTGTGACGAGCGCCGGGTCACCAGCATCAGGAACGCCTTCGCGTTCTTCATGTCGCCCTTGTCAAAGGCCTCTTTCGCGCGCTCGTAGAGGGGCTGCACGTCGGGCGGCAGCGGCGCCTGCGCGGGGGCGCTGGCCTCGGCCACCACCGCGCGCCGCTCGGACTCCTGCGTGAGGCGCACCTCGCCGCGGGTCAACGCGCTGTCGTACCGGGCGCGCAGCGAGGCGTCGAGCAGGATGCGATACCCCTCGGCGCCGCGCTTGAAGATCCTCCCTGCCCGGGTTTGCGCGCCGTCGTCGCCGATGTGCTGGTCGGGGTGAAACCGCATGGCAAAGCGATGGAAGGCGTCGCGAATCCCCAGCGGAGCGGCGTCGCGCGCCACACCCAGGAGTGTGTAGTAGTCGATCCGGTCCAGGTGCTCGTCGAGCACGCGATCGGAGAGCATCAGCGGTCCTCCCTCAACACGATCCCCCTGAGGCTATCACACATGGTCTCGGGCGCCGCTCACGACGGCATCGGCGCCACCACCGACGCGCCCCGCGCTCGCGCCGCCGCCTCGGCCTGCGCGCTCTCGGAGGGGAGGGTGAGCAGGGTGACCCGGGTCTGGGTCTCCCGCCCGGATTCGTTGTCACGCGCTCGAACGCGCAGGGTGCCGTCGGCCTCGAGCTCGAAGGTCACGGCCACCTGCACCTCACCGCGGGGCGCCGCGCGCAGCCCCGACAGCTCAAGCTCGCCGAGGTTCTGGTTGTCGACGAAGCGTCGCGACTCTCCCTGGGAGATGCGGATCACCACGGCGACCTGCCCATCGCTCGTGGTCGCGAAGATCCTCGTCTGCTCCACGGGGATGGTCGCGTTGCGGCGAATGACCGGCTCGCACTGTCCGCCCGCGGTCTCGACCCCGAGGCTGAACGGGGTGACATCGAGCAGCAGCGGGGCGTTCGGCAGGGACTTCGACACGCTCTGCTGGTTCGTCGTCGGCGACGACGGCGGGAACACCGACCCGAGGCCGCGCGGAGGCTCGGCGACGATCGTCGAGGCCACGCTGGCGCCCAGCGCCACGGCCGCGACGGCGGTCGACGCGGGCGGGAAGACCGCCGGCGGCACCACGGGCGCGGCGGCGGGCGGGACGTAAGGGGCCCGCGCGCCCGAGGACAGCGGCGGCGGCACCACCACGCCCTGGGCGTTCATCGTCGGCGCCGGTGGCGCCGCGGGCGGG
>JBILLI010000514.1:0-5721 GCA_044376155.1 Polyangiales bacterium | reverse complement strand
TTTCATGATGGTGATTGCGACCCATGATCCCTGCATGACCCGCCGCGCTCTTCTCCCGCCCACGCTCTCCCGCCGCGAGGCCCTCGCCCTGGCGACCGCCTCGACCCTCGGGGCGGCGTGTGCGCCCGTGGAGCGCGCGGCCGCGTTACGAAAGGACCGACGCGCCATGATCACCCTCCGACGCGCCGAGGAGCGCGGGCACGCGAACCACGGCTGGCTCGACTCGCACCACACCTTCTCCTTCGCGGGCTACCACGACCCCGCGCACATGGGCTTTCGCGCGCTGCGGGTCATCAACGACGACCGCGTGGCGCCGGGACGCGGCTTCGGCACCCATCCCCACCGCGACATGGAGATCATCTCCTACGTGCTCGACGGCGCGCTGGAGCACCGCGACTCCATGGGCACCGGCTCGGTCATCGTGCCCGGCGACGTGCAGCGCATGAGCGCGGGCCGGGGCGTGACCCACAGCGAGTTCAACGGCTCCCGCGAGGCGCCCGTGCACTTTCTGCAGATCTGGCTGCAGCCCGCGGCGCGCGGGATCACCCCGAGCTACGAGCAGAAGACCTTCGCCACGGACGTGAAGCGCGCGCGGTTGCGGCTCGTGGCCTCGCCCGACGGGGCCGAGGGGAGCGTGACGATCCACACCGACGCGCGGCTCTACGCCACCGTGCTGCACCGCGGAGAGTCGGCCCGCCTCGCGCTCGCGCCCGGCCGCCACGCCTGGGTGCACGTCGCCCGGGGCACCGTCACGGTGAACGGCCACCCCTTGCGCGCGGGCGACGCCGCGGCGCTGAGCGACGAGCGCGAGGTCACGCTGGAGGGCGACGGCGAGGGCGAGGCGCTGCTCTTCGACCTCGCGTAACAAGACCGCGGGCGCGACGTAGGGCGTGGGCGAGTCCTCCAAGGAGTCACCATGCGAAACGCCCTCGTCGCGCTGCTCACCCTCACGGCCTGTACCCGCGCCGCGCCGCCGGCGCGCCCCTCGGTGGCGCCTGATACCGTTGCCATGGCGCCCCGCGCCGACGCGGCCGTGCCGCCCGTGGGCGAGCGCGTGACCCGTACCGACGTGGAGTGGCGGCGCGCGCTGGGGCCCGAGCGATTTCATGTGCTCCGCGAGGCCGGCACCGAGCAGGCGTTCACGGGGCGCTACTGGGACCATCACGCCCGCGGCACGTACGTGTGCGGCGGGTGCGGCGCGCCGCTGTTCTCGTCTGACGACAAGTTCGACTCGGGCACGGGGTGGCCGAGCTACACGCGGGCGGTGGAGGCGGGGCGGGTCGAAGAGATCCGGGACGTGACCTTCGGGATGGTGCGCACCGAGGTGCGCTGCGCGCGCTGCGGCGGGCACCTCGGGCACGTGTTCGACGACGGCCCGCAGCCCACGGGGATGCGCTACTGCATCAACTCGGCCTCGCTGGATTTCACCCCGCGACGCTGACGGTCAATACACCGCCGAGAGCACCGCGTGGACGCCGTCGCAGCGCGCCTCGGCCCCGCCCAGCGACGCGGGGATCACCAGGGTCTCGCCCGCGTTCGCGCGCACCTTCGCCACCGAGACCGAGCCTTGCAGCACGGTGAGTCCCATGAGCGCGCCCCACGCGGGGAGGGCGACCGGGCCCGTGCCCGCGAGCCGCGAGACCTGCAGCGCGTCGCTCCGCAGCCCCTCAGACCGCCCGCACAGCGGCATCACCTTCGCGCGGTTTCGCAGCCGTGGCGCGCCCGCGCGGACCCGGGCGAGGGAGAGAAAATCGTCGCCCCGCGGCGCGTCCCAGCGGGTCACGGCGAGGGCGTGGTCGACGTGCAGCGGGCGAGGGGAGCCGTTGGGGTCGAGGCGACCGTCGCGGTCATAGCGCCGGTTCCAGTCCCAGTAGCGGTAGGTCACGCCGCGGCGGCCGGGCACCACGCGCTGCGGCTCCACCAGGGTGAGTCCGCGGCCGATGGCGTGGGCGGTGCCCGCGTCGATGAGCAGAAAGTCACCGACCTCCACGGGCACGAACGCGAGCAGCGCGGAGACATCGCCGCCGTCGAGCAGGCACGCGCGCATCGCGGCCTCGGTGACCCCTTCACGCAGGCCGAGGTACACCCCCGCGCCGGGGTCGCGCTCGGCGACGTACCAGCACTCGGGCTTGCCCGACTCGTCGGGGGCGAGCCCCGCGTAGTCGTCGGCGGGATGGATCTGCACCGACAGCTCGTCGGCCGCGTCGAGGAGCTTCACCAGCAGCGCGGTGCTGCCCCGCGAGGACTCCCGGCCGAGGTACGCCTCGGGGTCGCGCGCGAGCGCGTCGCGCAGAAGTTCACCCTCACGGGTGACGCTGGGGAAGTCGGGCTCGACGCTGAGCTCCCAGCTCTCACCGATGACGGTGACGTGCTCCAGGCGCTTGTATCGCCGCGAGATGCGCGTGCCCCCCCACGGGGTGCGCGAGGTCGGGGTGAAGTTGTCGTCGCGCAGCTTCAGGGGACGCATCACCCGAAGGATCTAGTCCCTCGCGGGTGGTGACGTCGAGAACTTGGCATCAAGCGCGCAAGGAGGGTACCGACTGCGAACCCATGTCCGCACGCCGCGCGACCCTGCTGCTCCTCGCGCTGCTCGGCTGCGCGTCGCGCGAGCCCGCGGCGGAGCCCGAGGCCGAGGGCCCGCGAGAGACCCTGATCCCCTCGGCGCACCGAGCGATGGCGTCGCTGCAGCGGGGGGAGGTCCCCGCGGACCTCGACCGGGTGGTGGGCGCCCTTGCCGCACGCGCCCATGACCTTCCTGCGCGCTCGGCCGTGGCGCCGCTGTGCATGGCAGGGGACCTTCTCGCGGAGCGGCACCGCCTCGCGCGCGCCCCGCAGGACCTCGCCCGCGCCCTGGACTACCTCCGTGCCGCGTCGGTGGACCCGACGCTCCCGGGGGCCTGTGTGGCGCTCCGGCACCGCGCGGATGTACTTGTGCGAGAGCGAGATCCGCGCGCCGAGGGGGCCGAGTCGCAGTGGGAGACGGGGTGTGTGCCCCCGGCGCAACGGCGCGCGCGCACGACCCCGGCGGTGACGCCCGGGGGGAGGGGGCCGCGGCGGGTGGTGCTCGACCCGGGGCATGGCGGGAGTGATCCCGGGGCGATTGGTCCGTCGGGGCTGCACGAGGCCGAGGTGAACCTCGATGTCGCGCGTCGGGTCGCGGCGCGCCTCGCCGAGCGGTACGGCGTGCAGGTGATCCTCACGCGCGACCGCGACACCTACGTGCCGTTGGAAGACCGCGCGGCCCACGCCAACGACGCCGGGGTGGACCTCTTCGTGTCGATCCACTGCAACGCCGCGCGCAACCTCGAGGCCCACGGCATCGCGACCTTCGTGCTCGACACGGGGAGCCCGCGCGTGGCCAACCGGGTCACCATGCGCGAGGGGGAGCTCGTCGCGGGGGACCCCTGGGGCGGCGGTGAGGTCACCCGCATCCTCGCCGACCTGCGGCTCACCCAGCACGGCGGGCGCTCGGTGCGCCTCGCGGAGTCGATCCAGCGCGCGATGCTCCACGACGCGCGGCTGCTCTATCCCGCGGTCGAGGACATGGGCGTGCACCCCGCGGGCTTTCACGTGCTCGTGAGCGCCCGCATGCCCTCGGTGCTGGTGGAGCTGTCGTTCATCTCCAACGCCGCCGAGGAGCAGCGCCTGCGCGGCGACGCCTACCGCGACGTGTTGGCCAGCGCCATCGCGCGCGCCGTGGGCACCTTCGCGCCGTAGCGCTTGCGTCGCGTCACCGATGCGCGTAGAGCGCGGCGCGATGAACGTGTTCAGGTCCCAGGCGTCGCGTCACCTGGTGGTTCGCGTGCACCGCGGCGAGGGCGTGATCGAGGCGCTGCACGACCTCTGCGCGCGGGAGAGCGTGTCGGCTGCGACGGTGACGGGCCACGGGCTGCTCGAGTCGGTGCGCTTCGACATGTTCGACCCGCGCTCGCGCACCTACGGCGACGCCCGGGGCTTCGTGGGCGCCTTGGAGCTCTTGTCGCTCAGCGGCCACGTCAGCGCGGGGGAGCGCGAGCCCGACCTGCACCTGCACGCCACCGTGGCGCGCGACACCGACAACGGGCTGCAGGTCCTGGGCGGACGTCTGCTGGAGGCCAACGCCTACGCCGTGGAGCTCACGCTCGCGGTGCACGACGACCTCTCGCTCCAGCGTGTGCCCGAGAAGGACTCCGGGCTGTTCGCGTGGCGCGCCGGCGCCGCCCGGGAGACCCGCGAGGAGCCCCGCCGTCCGTCTCGTGAGAGCCCCTCGGAGCCGGTGCGGGAGCGCGCGCCGGAGCCTGCGCGAGAGCGCACGCCGTCGGTCCCGCCGCCCCCTGCCGCGGGGGCGAAGCTCTCCCTGGCCGAGGTCGCGAAGCAGCTGGAGGCCATGCCCGCGAAGCGCGGTCGCGAGAGCGCCGACCTTGATGAGGGCGTGAGCATCGAGAAGGGTGACGTGCTGATCCACCCCACCTGGGGCGAGACCGAGGTGGTGCGCGAAGAGGACCCGGGTCAGTACGTGCTCCGGCTCTCCCGCAGCGGCGCGTTCAAGACCATTCGCGTCGACATCTTCGACATCTCGCTGCGCGGCGCCCGCGGCAGCCACTCGGTCTACGACCTCAAGCCGCGGCGGCCCTGACGCGACGGCGGGCCACCAGGCTTAGCCCCATCGCGACGAGCACGCTCCACGCGCTGCCGCGGGGCGAGACGTGCAGGCCCGGCGCGGCGCAGAGGCAGCTGCGGGTCACGCGGAGCCTGGGCAACACGGGCGGCGGGGCGACCACCTCGTCGTCGACCACCGGCGCGAACACCGCGGCCCGCCGGGGGCGCGCGTGGGCGCGGGCGTCGGCGTGGCGGATCACGAAGCGGTCGAGCACCGTGCCGTCAGGGCGCACGGCGGTGAGGGTGAGCTTGTTGTACTCGGCGTCGACGCGCACGTAGTGGTGCTGCCGCGCGAAGACCTCGGCGAAGCGGTGCTCGCGCTCCTGGTCGTAGAGCGGCGCGCCCGAGCCGCCCGTGACGATGTACTTCAGCCCGTGGTCTTCGCCGCGCTCGTAGATGTGGTCGTGGCCGGCGACGACGAGGTCGACGCGGTACTGCCGAAAGAGGTCACCGAGACGCGCCGCGCGGAAGGTGGGGTTGTCGCCGTGGGGCCCGCTGCTGTGCAGCCCCCAGTGCGTGACCACGAGGAGAAAGTCTTCGGGCCCCTCGCGCCGCGCCTGCCGGAGCTCACCCTCGAGCCAGCCTCGCATGCGCGGCGACGACCAGTTGTCGTAGGCGTTCGCGAGCACCATCCGCACGTTGCCGTAGCGAATGGTGTAGTCGAGCTCGGGGCGCGGCGAATCGTCGGAGGCGTGCACGTAGCGACGAAAGTTCGCGATGCCCTGCGGGGAGTTCGCGCGCAGCTCGTGGTTGCCCACCACGGGGATGAAGACCGAGTCGCGGAGCAGCGGCCCCTCGATCTGAAAGAACTGCTGCCAGTGGCTCTCGTTGCGGCCGTCGTGCACGAGGTCACCCGTGTGCACCACGAAGTCGGCGCCCTCGCGCTGCATCGCCCGCACGACCGCCCCGTGGGAGCGCGCGTTGGTGCGCGTGTCGCCGTAGAGCAGGAAGCGGAACGCGTCGCTGTACTCCGACGGGGTGCCGAAGGTGCCGCGCACCGCGTCCATGCCCGGGCCGCGCACCTCGTACTGGTACCGCGCGCCGGGGACGAGCGACGTGAGGCGCACCTCGTGGAGCTCGGTG
>JBILLI010000154.1:0-12753 GCA_044376155.1 Polyangiales bacterium | reverse complement strand
TCACCCACGGGCCCTTGCGCACCCCGCGCTCGGCCGCCGCCGGGGAGGTCGCGAGGCAGGCCCCCAGCGCGAGCGCCGCCCAGCCCACGCGCCGGGGGCGACGGGTGTAGGTGCGTGTGGGTTGGAGCTCCAGCGCGTTCAACGTACCCAGCGTAACGCCACCAGAACGGCGGCACACGCAACTTTCCGTCAACGATTCGCGTGGGCAAATGTGGGTCAGCGGTCGCGGAGCCGCGGATCGAGCAGCGCGGCGGCGGTGTCGGCGAAGAGGCTGCCGAGCTGAATTCCCAGGGAGGCGAGGAGCACCGCGCCCATGACCATGGGGAGGTCGTTGCCGGTGATGGCCTCGTAGGCGAGCCTGCCCACCCCGGGCCAGGCGAAGACCGCCTCGGTGACGATGGCGCCGGTGACGAGCGCGCCGAAGGAGAGCCCCACCGAGGTCACCACGGGCAGCAGGGCGTTGCGCAGGCCGTGACGCAGCACCACGGCGGTCTCGGAGAGTCCCTTGGCGCGGGCGGTGCGAACGTGGTCCGCGCGCAGGGTGTCGACGAGCTCGCTGCGCAGGAGCCGAGCCTGGTACGCCGTGCCCAACGCGCCCAGCACCATCGCGGGGAGCACCGCGTGGCGCACATGGTCGAGGGCGGTGGTCCCGTAGCCTCCGAGGGGGAACCACCCGAGCTGCCACGCGAAGACCCAGAGCGCGAGCTTGCCCGTGAGAAAGGTCGGCGCGGAGATGCCCAGAAAGGTCCCGGCCATGAGCCATTTCGACGAGGCGTGGCGGTCCCGGGCCGCAGCGATCGTGCCCACGGCGACGCCCAGGGTGAGCTCCAGCGCGAGGGCCATGAGGCCGAGCAGGAGCGTGCGCGGGAGTCGCTCGGCGAACAGCGAGGCCACGGGGCGGCGGTAGCGGTAGCTCTCGCCGAGGTCACCCCGCGCGAGGTCGCGGAGGTAGTACGCGTACTGCACGCGCCGCGGCGCATCGAGGTGGTAGCGCTGCGAGATTGCGCGGAGGTCGCGCGCCGAGGCGTGGGGGCCGCCGATCATGCGCGCGGGGTTGCCGACGCCGAGCATCCCGAAGAACGTGGCCGTGCCCACCACCCAGAGCACCAGGAGCATCCACGCGAGGCGGCGCAGCAAGAAGCGCGTCACGGCTGCAGGGCCTCCCACGGTCGGTGCAGCGCCGCGAGGGGACCCATGGCGCGAAGGTCTCGCGCGCGCGTGACGGCCGCGCGGCGGCGCGGGAGGTCGAGCCAGGCGTCGCCGACCCAGTCGTTCCACACCGGGTGCGGGACCCATCCGCGCACGTACGGCTGCGTCACGCTCACCGCCACGGGGGTGTAGACGAAGGCCCAGGGCGCGTCGCGCAGCACGATGTCTTCGGCCTGCTCGTAGAGCGTCACGCGCCGCTGCGGGTCGCGCTCGGAGTGCGCCGCGTCGAGCGTCGCGTCGAGCTCGGCGCTCGCGTAGAACGCGTGGTTCGAGCTGTTCTCGGGGTGGATCCCGCGGGAGTGAAAGTTGGGCTCGATGAAGTTCGAGGGGTCGGGGAAGTCCATCTGCCAGCCGTCGAAGGCCATGGGCACCTCACCCGGGGAGCCCAGCGCGGTGTAGTACACCGACAGCGCGGCCTGCCGGATGCGCGCGCGCAGCCCCACCCGACGCAGGTCGGCCTGGATGAGCTGCGCGAGGAGGGACGCGCTCTCGCCGCTGGTGGTCCAGAGGTCGAAGGGCTCGTCGATGCCGTCGGGGTGCCCCGCGAGGGCCATCTCGCGGCGCGCCAACGGGAGGTCGAAGCGCTGCGCGTGGGGGTTGTGCGCGCGGTACCCCGCGATGGAGGAGGGGTAGAGCGCCCCCGCCGCGCGGATGCGCCCGTTGCGCATGCGCGCGATGGCCTCGCGGTCGATGGACGCGGCCGCCGCCCGGCGCACGTGCACGTTGTCGAAGGGCGCCATGCGGGTGTTCATCATGAACGCGCCGATGAGCGGCACCTCGGCGCGGTGGGTCTGCGCGAGCCACGCGGGGTTGCGCCGCAGCCAGAGCCAGTCGGAGGTGGCGAGGCCGTAGTTGGACAGGTAGTCCAGGTCGCCTGCGAGGAAGCGCATGAACTGCAGGTGGGGCGGCACCGACAGCTCGAACTGCACCCCGTCGAGGTGCACCGACGGCGCGGCGTGGTGGTAGGGGTTGCGCGCGAACTCCATGCGCGTGGACTTCTCCCAGCGCACGAGCACGAAGGGCCCCGTGCCCACGGGCTCCTGCCCGAAGCGCGCGTCGCCGAGGGCCTCGACCACCTCGCGGGGCACGGGCGCGGCGAAGCGCATCGCGAGGGTGTGCAAGAAGGTCGGGTCGCGCTGCGCGAGGCGAAAGACCACGGTGCGGGGATCGACGGGCTGCACCCCCGCGAGGGTGCGCGCGCGGCCGCTGCGGTAGTCGTCGAAGCCCTCGATGAGACGGTAATTCTCGGCGCCGGGTGAGGCGATGCGGTGGGCGTCGAGAAGGCGCTCCAGGGAGTAGCGCACGTCCTCGGCGGTGAGCGCGCGGCCGTTGGAGAAGCGCGCGTCGGCGCGGAGGTGAAAGGTGTACCGGCGACCGTCTTCGGAGATCTCCCAGCGCTCGGCGAGGTCGGGCACGATCTCGGTGCTGCCCGGTCCGTAGCCCACCAGCGTGTCGAAGATCAGCCGGGTGGGGATCGCCGCCACGGTGTCTTGCGCCAGCGCCGGGTCGGCGGTGTTCACGTCGGCGTCGTACGCGAAGCGCAGGATTCCGCCGCGCCGCGGGGTGGTCGCGCCCGCCCCGGTCCACGCGGGGGAGGGGTAGGGGTCGCGGCAGCCCACCAGCGCGAGGGCGCTAGCCGCGAGGGTCCAGCGCATCGCGCAGCCCTTCGCCGAAGAGGTTGAAGCCGCACACCGTGAGCAGGATCGCGAGGCCCGGCGCCACCGTGAGCCGCGGCACCGAGCGGGTGAGGGGCTCGCTCTCCTGGAGCATCGACCCCCACGACGCGGTGGGCGGGGCCACGCCCACCCCGAGGTAGGTCAGCGCGCTCTCGGCGAGGATCATCTCGGCGATCACGGTGGTGCTCACGACGATCACCAGCGGCGCGAGGTTGGGCAGCACGTGCCGCAGCACCACGCGCAGGTGCGAGGCCCCCAGGGCACGCGCGGCGGTGACGAAATCCATCGCGCGGAGCTGCATCGTGCGGGCGCGCACCTGCCGCGCCATCGAGGGCCACGCGAGCCCGCCCAGCACCGCGAAGACCACCCAGGGCTTGGGGTGGGCGATGATCCGGTTGAGGGCCATCACCACGAGCAGGAAGGGGAAGGACATCAGCGCGTCGACGCCGCGCATGAGCAGGGCGTCGACGAAGCCCCCGAGGTAGCCCGCGGTGACGCCCACGAGCACGCCCACGAGGGCCACCAGCACCGTGGCGCCCGCGGCCACGGCCAGGGAGACCCGCGCGCCGAAGAGCAGGCGCGAGAACTCGCAGCGACCCACGGGGTCGGCGCCCAGCGGGAGGCTCCAGCTCGGGCTCACCGGGAGGCCGTCGTCGCCGACGACCCGCGCGCTCAGGATCTCGTCGGGCGGGTGCGGCGCGACCCACGGCGCGAGGAGCGCGAGGAGGGTCACCGCGACGATCAGCGCGAGACCCACCGCGGCGCCGCGGTGCGCGCGGAGTCGTTGCAGCGCAAGGGGATCCATCGCGAAGAACGCGCGCTCGCTCATCGCAGCGGGCTCCGCCGCGAGGGGCCTCGCAGGTGTCGGTGGAGGGCGTCGGCGGTGGGCTCGGGCGCCTCCTCGTGGGGGCTGTGGCCCGCGCGGGCGATGGGCTCGAAGCGCGCGCCGGCGAGCTCGTTGGCGAGCTGTCGACCGAGGTGCATCGGGCCGAAGCGGTCGCGCTCGCCCCAGACCACCAGGGTGGGCGCGCGCACCTTCGCGACCCGGGGCCCGAGCGACGAGAGGTCGGCGGACTGATGCAGCGCGCGCAGGGCGCACTCCCGCGCCTCGGGGGGGTCGAAGGCGTCGTACCAGGCGTCGACGGCGGCGCGGTCGTAGCCCTCGGGCGTGGCGTACACCGCGTCGCGAAAGAGCCCGTGAAACGCCGCGCGATGCAGGAACTGCTTGAGGTACCCGGAGCCCACCACGGGCGCCAGCGCGAGGCGGTGCTGCAGCGGTCGCGGCGCGCGCGCGGTGGGGGTGTTGATCACGGTGAGGCGGTCGACGACCTCGGGGTGATCGGCCGCGAGCGTGAGGGCGATGGAGCCGCCGAGGTCGTGGCCCACGACGTGCGCGCGAGGCACGCCGACGCCCGCGAGGAGGTCGCAGAGGGTCTCGGCGAAGGCCTCCCGCGAGAACGCGAAGCGCGTGGGCTTCTCGCTGTCGCCGAAGCCCGGGAGGTCGGGCGCGATGACCCGGTAGTGCGGCGCGAGCCAGGGGATGATCCGCGCCCAGCTCCGCGCGCTGGTGAACAGCCCGTGCACGAGCAGCAGCGGTTCCCCATCGCCCACCTCGAGGTAGCGCACGCGCACGCCGTGGAGCAGCAGGTCCTGCGTGGTGGGCGCGACGGGGGCGGGCGGGCGCGGCTCGCTCACGACGCGCCTCGGGCCAGGGCCCGCGCGGGCGACGCCGGGGGCGCGGGGCGGAGGGGTGTCGGCGAGGTGTCGAGGGGGAGGCGCACGCGCCGCGCACGATAGCGCCGTCGCTCGCCGCGCGCCCTCACGAAGGCGTAGTCTCGCGCGAGCGATGTCCCTCGAAGACCTCGACGCGCTCCGCCGGGCGCTGGACCTCCCGCTGCCCACGCCCCGGCTCGCCGTCGAGGGGCGGGTGCGCGCGGTGCGCGGGCTCAGCGTGCGGGCCTCGATCCCGGGCGCGCGGGTGGGTGATCGGGCGGAGATCCTCCGCCGCGACGCGCCGCCGCTGGCCTGTGAGGTCATCGCCTTCGACGACGACGACATCACCCTGCTGGCCTTCGACGCGTGCGTCGGGGTGGGCCCCGGCGACGTCGTTCGTCCGCTCCCGGGCGGCGCCACCGTGCGCTGCGGCGACGGGCTGCTCGGGCGCGTGCTCGACGGGCAGGGTGATCCCCTCGACGGTCGCGGCCCCCTCGCGGGCCCGAGCACACCGCGCCCGGTGCGCGCCGAGGCGCCGTCGCCGCTGGACCGCGCGCCGGTGCGAGAGGTCATGGCCACGGGCGTGCGCGTGCTCGACGGTCTACTCCCGCTGGCCCGGGGGCAGCGCGTGGGGCTCTTCGCCGGGAGCGGGGTGGGCAAGAGCGCGCTCCTCGGGCAGCTCGTGCGGGGATGCGCCGCCGACGTGGTGGTGGTCGCGCTGATCGGCGAGCGCGGGCGCGAGGTGCGGGAGTTCCTCGACGCGGTGCTCACCCCCGAGGTCGCGGCGCGCGCCGTGGTGGTGGTGGCCACGGCCGAGGCCCCTGCGCTGCAACGCGTTCGCGCCGCCGAGGTGGCCACCGCGGTCGCTGAGCACTTCCGCGACGAGGGCCGTTCGGTGCTGCTGCTGATGGACTCGGTCACCCGCGTGGCCCGCGCGATGCGTGACGTGGGGCTCGCGGCGGGCGAGCCGCCCGTGCGTCGGGCCATGCCGCCCAGCGTGTTCGCCGCGCTGCCCGCGCTGCTGGAGCGCACGGGGGGCGCCGCGCGGGGGCTGATCACCGCGGTGTACACGGTGCTGGTAGAGGGCGGTGACCTCGATGAGCCGGTGGCCGACGAGGTGCGCGCGCTGCTCGACGGGCACGTGGTGCTCGACCGGGCGCTGCTGGCGCGGGGTCGGGTGCCGCCGGTGGACGTGCTCGCGTCGGCGTCGCGGGTGACCGGCGCGGTGACCGCGGAGACGCAGCGGGCCCACATCGCGAAGGTGCGCGCGCTGCTGCACGCGCTGGAGACGCGTCGGGAGCTCATCGCGCTGGGGGCGTACACCCGCGGCAGCGACGCGCTCACCGACGAGGCCCTGGCGAAGCGCGACGCGCTGGAGCGCTTTCTCACGCAAGACCGCGCGGCGCTCACCCCGCGCGACGAGACCCTGCGGCAGCTGGCGGCGCTGGCGCGGTAACGGGTTCTTCGCGCGAGGCCGTGAAGCGCGCTAGCGTGAAGCGCACATGGGCCAACGAGACGACACACGCAAGAGCCGGGGGGACTCTGTCGCGCAGGCGAGCGCGCAGGTCCAGATCGACGACCATCGCCTGCTGGTGTCGCTCTGCGGCCCCCGCAACGAGCACCTGCGGCTGCTGGAGCAGGAGGCCGGGATCACCATCGGGCAGCGCGGCAACCAGATCCATCTGCAGGGCGCGGCCGAGGACGTGGCCTTCGCCGAGCGGGTCATCGCCGAGCTCTCGAGCACGCTGCGCGAGGGCACCGAGGTGGCCGCGAACGACGTCGTGCGCGCGGCGCGGATGCTCCGGGAGCACCCGGAGATGAAGCTCCGGGACGTCTTCAACGAGGTGGTGCTGGTGAGCGCGCGGCACCGGGTCATCGCCCCCAAGGGCGTGGCGCAGAAGCGCTACCTCGAGGTGATTCGCGACCACGACGTGGTCTTCGGCATCGGTCCCGCGGGCACGGGCAAGACCTACCTCGCCATGGCCATGGCCGTGAGCGCGCTGATGCAGCGCAAGGTGAAGCGGATCATCCTCACGCGTCCCGCGGTCGAGGCGGGAGAGAAGCTGGGCTTTCTGCCCGGGGACCTCGCGGAGAAGGTGAACCCCTACCTCCGCCCGCTCTACGACGCGATGCACGACATGATGGACCTCGACAAGGCGCAGGCGCTGATCCAGCGCGGCTCCATCGAGGTGGCCCCGCTGGCCTTCATGCGCGGGCGCACGCTCAACGACTCCTTCGTAATCCTCGACGAGGCGCAGAACACCACCGCGGAGCAGATGAAGATGTTCCTCACGCGGCTGGGGTATGAGTCCAAGGCGGTGATCACGGGGGACGTGACCCAGGTGGACCTCCCCGAGGGGCGCAAGTCGGGGCTCAGCGACGCGATCCACCTGCTCTCGGGGGTGGAGGGCATCGCCTTCGTGAACTTCACCGACGTGGACGTCGTTCGGCACCCCCTCGTGGCGAAGATCGTGCGGGCCTACGACGCGCGAGACTCCTCCCTCCGGCGTGGTCGCTCGCTGCGCGAGGAGAACGCCTCGGCCGCGAAGGAGGACTGACCGTCAGTTCGTGGCCCGCATGCGCCGCGCGAGGCGCCGGGCCACGTCGCGCACCAGCGGGACCACCTGCGAGTAGTCCATGCGGGTGGACCCGATGACCCCCACGGCGCCCTGCCCGAAGTTTGCCGACACCAGCGAGAGGTCACGGCCGATCTCGTTCTCCTCGTTGCCGATCAGCACGGTGATGCCCGGCGTGGAGAGCGTGCGGTCGAGGATGCGCAGCAGGAGCTCTTGATCGTCGAGCGTGCGCACGAGCGCGCGGGTGCGGTCGGCGCTGGCGAACTCCGGACGATCAAGGAGCTGCGCCGCGCCCTCCACCAGCACCTCCACCTCGCTGTCGACCGAGGCCAGCGCCTCGGACCCGATCTGCAGCGCGCGGCGCGTGAAGCGGTCGCTCTGGGCGCGGGCGGTCTCGAGGTCCTTCGCGAGGCGCGCGCGCACCTCGGCGAGGGTGCGGCCTTCGATGAGGGGGCGCAGCACGTTGTTGATCCGGTCGACCTCGGCGGGCCCGAGGCTCTCGTCGGCGCGCAGCACCCGGTTCTCCACCGCGCCGTTGGTCGCCACGATGACCGCGAGGAGCTCTCCCGGGCGCAGCGCGATGAACCGCAGGTCCTTGAGCACCCACGCCTCACCCCGCGGAGGTCGCACCACCGCCGCCGACCCGCTGAGCTCCGCGAGCACGTGCGCGGTGCGCTTGAGCAGCGCGTCGAGGCCCGGGTCGAGCTCGGCGTAGCGCCGGTCGAGCTCCGAGGGATCTGCGCCCGAGGCCAGGGACGAGGCGCTCACCATGGCCTCGGCGAAGTACTCAAAGGCCCTCTCGGTGGGCACGCGACCGGCGCTGGTGTGCGGCTTCACCAGCAGCCCCGCGGCCTCGAGCTCCGCGAGCACCGCGCGCACCGAGGCCGACGAGAGGTCGAGCACGCGGCGCTGCACCAGCACCTTCGAGGACACGGGCTCGCCGGTGGCGATGAACTCGGCCACGGTGGCGAAGAGGATCCGTCGGGTGCGTTGCGACAACATCGTGAAGTTACAGTTGAAAAACTAAGGTCCCGGCGAGGCGGCGTCAAACACACCCGCGCAGGGTGTATGAACGCCCAGGATGTACCCCGCCATCGCCCTCACCACGGTCTCGCTCGCGGCGCTGCTCCTCGCGGAGTGGCGCGGGGTCAAAGGCGTCGAGGTCGTCGCCAAACCCCTTGCGTCCCTGGGCTTTCTGTTCGCTGCCTACAGCCAGGGCGCGCTCGGGAGCGGCTACGGCCGGGCGATCTTCGCCGGGCTGTGCCTCTCGATGGTGGGCGACGTGCTGCTGATGTCGCAGGCGCAGGCGATGTTCCTCGGGGGCCTCGGCGCGTTCCTGCTCGGGCACGTGGCCTACGCGGCGGCCTTCGTCGTGCGCGGCGTGGGGTTCAGCGTGAGCCTCGCGGCGGCGGCGCTGCTGGCGATCCCCGCGAGCCTCGTGGGTCGCTGGCTGTGGCCGCACACGCCCGCGGAGATGCGCGGCCCGGTGCTGGGCTACATCGTGGTGATCTCGGCGATGGTGGCCCTCTCGCTGGGCACCGTGTCGAAGCTCGGCGGGTACACTGTGCTGCTGGGCGCGGTGATGTTCTACGCCTCGGACCTCTCGGTGGCGCGCGACCGCTTCGTGAAGCGCGGGTTCCTCAACCGCGTGTGGGGTCTGCCGCTGTACTACGCCGCGCAGCTGGTGCTCGCGTCGACGGTGCGCTGAGCGGGGAGGCGTTCGCGGCGCTCAGCGCCGCCCCTCTTCTTCGTAGCGACGGAGCTTGCGGTACAGGGTCGCGGTGCCGATGCCGAGCTGCGCGGCGGTGCGGGCCTGGTTGCCGCCGTTGATCGAGAGCGCGTGCAGGATGTACTCGCGCTCGACGTCCTCCAGCAGCCGCACGCCGTCCACGGGGATCGCGCTCGGCGTGCGGGCCTGACGCACCTCCTCGGGGAGGTCGCGCAGCTCGACCCGGGTCCCCTCGGCGAGGATCAGCGCGCGCTCCAGGGCGTTCTCCAGCTCGCGCACGTTGCCCGGCCACGCGTAGCGCAGGAGCTGGTCCGCGGCCTCTGGGCTCAGCGCGTTCACCGCGCGCTGCAGGCGGGCCGCCGTGCGCTGCAAGAAGCTCCGCGCGATGGGCAGGATGTCCGCGCGCCGCGCGCGCAGCGGCGGGATCAGCACCTCCACCACGCGCAGGCGGTAGAAGAGGTCCTGCCGAAAGCGTCCGGCGGCGACCTCGTCGGCGAGGTTGCGGTGCGTCGCGGCGAGCACGCGCACGTCGACCTTGCGCGCGCGGCTCTCGCCCACGCGCCGCACCTCGCGCTCCTGCAGCACGCGCAGCAACCGCACCTGCATCGCCGGCGTGAGCTCGCCCACCTCGTCGAGCAGCAGGGTGCCGCCGTTGGCCGCCTCGAAGAGCCCCGCGCGGTCGCTCGTGGCGCCGGTGAACGACCCCCGCGCGTGGCCGAAGAGCTCGCTCTCCAGCAGGGTCTCGGTGACCGCGCCGCAGTTCACCGCGACGAAGGCGTTGGCCGCGCGCGACGAGCTCTCGTGCACCAGCCGCGCGACGCGCTCCTTGCCGACGCCGCTCTCGCCCGTGACCAGCACGGTGCTGTCGACCGAGGCCACGCGGCGCGAGAGGTCCACCACCGCGCGCATCGCGTCGGAGCGCGCGATGAGGCCGGGCACGACCTCGTCCCCGGCGGCCTCGGCGGCGAGGTCCCGGCGGCGCGCGTGCAGCGCCTGCTCGGTGCGCTTGAGCGCGTCGGTGAGGTGGTTGAGGTGGTGCGAGAAGCACTTGTCGCTGAAGTACGTGAGGGCGTCCTCGACCGACTCGCCCCAGTCCTCGGCGGGCCGTCCTTCAAGTCGGCAGCGGGCGTCGCCGCGGGCCACGCACTCGCGCTCCACGCAGTAGATCGTGCGGCCGTTGCACCGCGAGAGGTACCCGCTGGCCCAGGCCGTGACGGTCCAGCACACGGGCGCGTCGCTGCGGCCGAACTGCGCGAGGTGCTGCTGCGCCTCGTAGCTGTCCTGCCAATAGGCCTCGGCGAAGGGGCCGCCCTCGCGGGCCTCGCCGTCGGGCTGCGTGGGCTCGTAGCGCACCTGCCCCTGGAGCATGTGCAGGCGCCCGCCCGCGATGCGCCAATCGCGCTCGGTGTCCCAGGGCAGCGCGTCGCGCATTGCCTCGGCCGTGCGCCAGCCGTGCGCGAAGCCGAAGCGCGTGAGCACCGTGCGGGCCACGGTCTCGCCCAGGCGGTCCACCAGCTCGCGGCGCAGGAGCCCCATCGCCCCCGCGTCCATCAGCAGCACCCGCTGGTCGGCGAAGCGCAGCACGCCCCCCTTGGGCGGAAGGTCCAGGATCTCTCGCAGGTCCAGGTCACTCGGGCGCATGAATCCCTCGGCTCAATCGAAATGATCGGGCGCTCTCTATCACTTTGAGTGCGGCGGGGCCATGACGCACCGTGTTCGTGGGGCTCTGCAGGGTGGCCCGGGGGTTGCGATGGGGGAGGCACAAGGAGTTCCCCGAATGATCACCTCTCGCTCTCGCTTCATCGCCCGCGGCGCGCTTGTTCTCTGCGCGTTGTTCTCCAGCGTCGCCTCGTCGCAGCCCCGCCCCGCCACGCCGCGCCCTGCGGCCACCGCCCCGGCCGCCGCGCCCACCGGGGTGCAGCGCTTTGAGGTTCGCCCGGGCGGCGCCTCGCGGGTGAACGTCACCTCCGACGCCCCGCTCGAGACCATCGACGGCGTCAGCACCGCGACGACGGGGAACTTCACCGTGAACCTCTCCAACCCCTCGGCGCAGATCACGGGCCGCGTGGCCGTGGCGGCGAACTCGATCCGCACGGGCAGCGACATGCGCGACGAGCACCTGCGGGGCGAGAACTGGCTCAACGCCGCGCAGTTCCCTGAGATCGCCCTGGACATCACCGGCACCGACCTGCGCGGCGCGATCGCCGCGAACACCCCCGTGCGCGGCACCGTGCGCGGGCGCTTCTCGATGCACGGGCAGACCCGGGACGTCTCCGTGCCCGTCACCGTGCGGCTCATCCCCCTCAGCGCCACCGAGCACGCCGGGATGGATCAGTTCGGGATCAACGCCGACATGCTCCGCGTGCAGGGCGAGTTCAACGTGAACCTCTCGGACTACGGCGTGAGCATCTTCGCCCCGCTGCGGCTGAAGGTCTCGAACCAGATCCGCGTGCGGGTGGACCTCACCACCTTCCGCACCCAGGGCTGAGCGGTCACGTCCGCGCGACTTCGGGGATTGAGGCGGCGCGGGGGCGCGTGATAGCGTCCGCGCCGCGCCTCCGAGGGGGCGATCGGAGCGGTCAACGGATGAAGCAGTCTCGTCTGGCAGTGGTGAGCATCGTCTTGGGCGCGACCCTCGCGATGGGCGTGGGGTGCGAGGGGGAGAGCAAGCTGAACGTGGTGCTCGAAGAGGGCCCCAACGCGCAGAACGTCAACCTCCCGCAGGTGCCGCAGCTCCCGCCGCCGCCGCCCGTGAACCACAGCGACGGGGTCTACACGATCTACGGCGTGCGCCACCAGGCCGCGCGCGACCCCGCGAACCTCTGGAACAAGGTCCAGCGCGTGCACGGCTTCATCGTGAGCGTGTACATCGCGCGCAACGAGCGTGGGCAGAACTGCACCGAGCGCGACCGCTGCCTTGAGGAGCGCCCGCACGTCTTCATCGCCGACGACCGCACCGAGCGCGACCCCGAGCGCATGATGCAGGTGACGGGCTACGCGACCTTCCAGCGCGAGATCGACGAGGCGCGCGAGAACCACCGGCGCAACCGCCCGGTGTCGGCCGAGCAGCAGCAGATGATCGCCGCGGGCCTCGCGCGCCCGGTGCCCTTCGACTTCGACGAAGGCGCCGAGGTCATCGTGCAGGGCAATTTCACCCGCCGCGCAGCGAACGGCCAGGCGAACTCCAGCGGGCTGCTGGAGTACGCCTCGCACACCACCGTCACCCCCGCCCCGCCGCCCGCCCCTCCCGCGCGGCGCTGAGCCTCTCCCCCTACGGCTGAAACTCCGCGAGCGCCTCGCACGCCGCCTCGGGCACCGAGAGCGTCGCGTCGAGGCCGTCGACCCGCGCGTAACACCCCGCGCCCTCGCCCGCGCCGAAGCGCTCGCCGAGCACGAGACGTCGCGGCGCGCCCGCGTCGGCGCTGTAGGTCGCCTGCACCACCACGCGCGGCGACGCGAAGCCCATCGTGGGCAGCGGAGGGCCGTACCCGAAGACCCGCACCGCGCTGAGCCCGGCGAGGCGGTCGAAGAGCTGGTCCACGTTCTGCGTGTCGGCGCTCACGCCGCGGTCGGTCTCCCAACGATCGCCGCGCTGCCGCAGGGTGAGCGAGCGCGCCGTCGGGCCCGACACGTCGATGCGCAGGGAGGTCACCCCGTCGCGCAGCACGCGCACCGCCGCGCGATCGAGGTGCGGCTGGGCGAGCGCGTCGAGCACCGCGCGCGGGAGGATGAACACCCCCGCGCCGCCGTCGAGCGACGCGTAGACGCCGCCGCCGGGCGCGTTGGCCCCGAGGCTCAGCGCGTAGGTGCGCACGCGCGCGGTCGACGCGTCGGTGCCGCCGTCTGCGCC